>CANQOE010000099.1 GCA_947625315.1 uncultured Bacilli bacterium
GGATTTTTGAAATGCACTTAATACGTCATAGTGACCATCTTCATTTTTATCGTGAAAAAATACGGGTTTATTATTTATTTTTTGAATAGTATCAATGGTAATTTTATGATCACTACTAGCATAATAAGCCACTTCTAAAGTATTAATGGCACTTCTGTAATCTCCACTGCATAATGTTGCAATATACTCTAAAGCTTCCTCATTTATTTCAATATCTTTTAATTCTTTTAAAACTCTTTTTAAACCCAAAATAATATCTTCTATAGATAGTTCATGTAACTCAAATATTTGACATCTACTTCTAATCGCGGGATTTATTTTATGATAAGGATTCGCCGTTGTTAAACCAATTAAAATTATTAAACCACTTTCAATATAGGGAAGCAATAAATCTTGTTTATCTTTATTCATGCGATGTATTTCATCAATTACTAAAATTAATTCCCCATACATTTTTGCTTCTTCAATAGCTATATCAAAATCATTTTTATTATTAGTCGTGGCATTTAAAAATTTAGAATGGACATTTAATTCATTAATAATGGCACTAGCAATAGAAGTTTTGCCTATTCCTGGTTTACCATATAAAATCATCGAAAATATTTTTTTATTTTTAGCTAAATTAGTAAGGACTTTATTTTCCCCAATTAAATGGGTTTGTCCAATAACTTCATTTAAAGATTTAGGCCTTAATTTATTTGCTAAAAGTTCCATTGTTATCACCTAATAATATTGTACAATAAAAAAAAGTAAAAGTCTATTAAAAAAGGTACAATAAGGTTGGTTCTTTTTTCTTGTTTAATTTTCTTTTTTGCGATATAATTATTCAAAGAAGGTAATATTATGAAAGAAGATATTAATGATTTATATAAACATAATCCAGAACTGCAAAAATATATAAATGAATATATTGTCAATGAATATAATACTTCTAAAAATACTCGTGATTCTTATACTTATGATTTAATTAATTTAGCTCGTTATTATAGTTCTAAAAATATTTCCCATTTAACTAAAGAAGAAATTGAAGAATATATCCGTCAATGTTCTAAAAGTGCTAAATCTAAAGCGCATTATTTAACAACATTTAATAATTTTTATAAATATTTAGAAGATAATAACTTAATTAAAATAAATCCCGCGGAAAGTATTAAAATGCCTAAACTAGCCCAAAAATTACCAGTCTATTTAACCGAAGAAGAGATAAATAATCTTTTAGATATAAATACTTCAACGGCTTATGAAATGCGTAATAAAGCTATGTTAGAGGTGTTATATGCAACTGGTATTAGAATTAGTGAATTATGTGATTTAAAAATAAGTAATATCTATTTAGATGATGAATTAATTAAAGTAATGGGGAAGGGTAGTAAAGAACGAATTGTTCCTCTAAATAAAACGGCTATAAAATATTTAAAAGATTATTTAGAATATGGTCGTGATAGCTTACTTGGTACTAAAATATCCGATTATTGTTTTATTAGTAGTCGGCATACCAGAATTACGCGTCAAGCTTTCTTTAAATATTTAAAACAATTATGTGAAAAAAAAGGGATTAAAAAAAATATTTCTCCCCATATAATTCGTCATTCTTTTGCTACCCATTTACTTAATCATGGTGCCGATTTAAGAATAGTCCAAGAACTTTTAGGACATTCTGATATTGCTACTACCCAAATATATACTCATTTAATGCATGAAAAATTAGAACAAGAATATGAACATCATCCAATGTACCAAAAAAAGAGCCAATAAATCCTGGCTCTCTTTTTCTAATAGAAGGTATTATCTTAACGAGATTCTCTACTAGATCTAGAACAATTTTCATTTCTTGAACTTCTAGAACTTTTATTATTTTGTTGATTACGATTATTGTTATTTTCGTTTCTAGAATTTCTTGAATTTTTATTATTTTGACTTTTCATAATATCTTTACCTCCCACTATTAATATGGCTTAATATTTAAGATTTAAACTCTAAATAATCTGGTAATAATTAGTATTTTTAGGTTTTATTTAATTTATATTGACAATTAATTAAGAACGTAATATAATTTAATTAGCAATTAATTATTTAGAGTGCTAAAAGGAGAGATAACAATGAAAGAATTTAAAGCCGAATCTAAAAGATTAATGGAATTAATGATTAATTCAATTTATACGAATAAAGAAATATTTTTAAGAGAAATTATTTCTAATGCCTCAGATGCAATTGATAAACTGCATTATAAATCTTTAACAGATAAAAAAATAAAGATTAAAAAAGAAGATTTTGCTATTAATATTAAAATAGATAAAGAGAAGAGAACCTTAACTATATCTGATAATGGTATAGGTATGACTAAAGAAGAATTAGAAACTAATTTAGGAACAATTGCTAAAAGTGGTTCTTTCGAATTTAAAGAACAAAATAAAAAGAAAGAAGATATTGATATTATTGGTCAATTTGGAGTTGGATTTTATTCTGCCTTTATGGTGGCTTCTAAAGTAGAAGTAATATCTAGAGCTTTTGGTAGTGAAGAAGCCTACTCTTGGGTATCATCCGGAATTGAAGGTTATACTATCAAAAAAAGTGCTAAAGAAAATTATGGAACTGATATTATTTTAACGATTAAAAATGAAGAAGAATATAATCGTTATTTAGAAGATTATGAAATTAAAAATTTAATAAAAAAATACTCTGATTATATTACTTATCCAATCAAAATGGCTATAAAAGACGATAAAGAAACTAAAGAAGAAACAATTAATAGTTTAGTTCCTCTATGGCGGCGAAATAAAAACGAAATAACCGAAGAAGAATACAATACTTTCTATTCTGATAAATTTTTTGATTATGAGAAACCTTTAAGTCATATTCATACTAAAGCCGAAGGTACTTTAGAATATAATTCTTTACTTTATATTCCATCACATGCTAGCTATGATTATTATTCTAAAGAATATGAAAAAGGCCTTCAATTATATTCTAATGGGGTTCTAATTATGGAAAAATGTGCTGATTTAATCCCCGATTATTATAGTTTTGTCAAAGGGGTAGTAGATTCTTCGGATTTAGCTCTTAATATATCTCGGGAAATGTTACAGCAAAATCGTGTTTTAAAGACAATTGCTAATAACATTGAAAAACATATTAAAAATGAATTATTAAGTATGCAAAAAGATCGAAGGGAAGACTATTTAAAATTCTGGGAAGCCTTTGGTTTACAAATCAAAGCAGGTATCTATAATAGTTATGGTATGAACAAAGAACAACTTCAAGATTTATTGTTATTCTATTCTTCTAAAGAAGATAAATTAATTACTTTAAATGAATATCTAGCTAATAATAAAGAAGAAAAAGCTATTTACTATGCCTGTGGTTCTTCTATTGAACAAATTAAAACACTTCCCCAAGTTGAAACTTTAATGGCTAATCAAAAAGATATCTTATTATGTCCTAATTATTTAGATGAATTTGTCTTTAAAGTAATGAATAAGTTTGCCGACAAAGAATTTAAAAATGTTTGTTCTGATAATCTTGATATCGACAGTACTGAAGAAAAAGAACAACTCCAAAAATTAAATGAAAAGTCAAAAGATTTATTAGCTCTAATGAAACAAGGATTAGATGTTCAAGATGTTAGATTTACTTCGAAATTAAAAAATCATCCTGTATGTTTATCTACTACTGGGGAAATTTCTGTAGAAATGGAAAAAGTTATGAATGCTATGCCTAATAGTGAAACTATCAATGCCCAAAAAGTATTAGAAATTAATTCTAATCACCCAATAGCTCAAAAGTTACAAGATTTATATAAAAATGATCAAGAAGAATTAAAAAAATATAGTAAAGTATTATATGCTCAAGCTCGTTTAATTGAAGGTTTACCAATAGATAATCCAACTGAAATTACTAATCTTATATGTGATATTCTTGTAAAATAAATATTTAACAAGCTAAATAAAATAGCTTGTTTTTTAATTACTAAAAAAATTTTTTAAAAAAGTATTGACAAATAGTTTTGTTTTTAATATAATGTTAATAACAGATGAAAAAATCTGTTAAAATTATGTTCAATGTTTTTAACAAAATATTAAAAAGAAAGGAGCGTTAAAAATGATTGACAAAAAGAAAATAAAAACCTACACAAATTGTTTAATTGTAGTTGATATGGTAAATGGTTTTGTAAAAGAGGGGGTAATGCATGACGAAAGTATTGCCAAAGTTGTTCCATTTCAATTAAATATGATTGAAGATTATCAAAAAGATGAGCAATTAGTTGTATTTGTCCGAGATGCTCATACTAAAAAAGCTCGAGAATTTTCCCGATTTGGAAATACCCCTCATTGTTTAAAAGGTTCACACGAATCCGAATTAATTGAAGAGTTAAAACCTTTAGAAAGCAAAGATAATACAACAACTATCTTTAAAAACTCTACAAGTTTTATGGAAGCTTTAAAATTTAGAGAATTACTTACTAAATTAAAAAGAATTAAAAAGTATGAAGTAATAGGTTGTTGTACCGATATTTGTGATTTTAATGGTATTATGGGTTTAGCAAACTATTTAGATGAACATGATATTCCATCGGAAGTTAATTTATATTTAGATGGTGTTGCCACCTATAATGAAGAAAATCGCCAAGAATATATTAAAGCAGCTTATCTTTTAATGGCTCAACAAGGCATTAATTTAATTAGAAGTAAGAAATAATACAAGAAATGGAGGAATAAAGGTTGAAAAAAAATAATTAAATTTTGACACGCAAAAAAGTGTCTTGTCAATGAAGACATTAAAATAAGTTGATC
>CANQOE010000100.1 GCA_947625315.1 uncultured Bacilli bacterium
GTAATAAATTAAAGATAATAATAGTTTTATTATAATTTTTAAATAATATAAAAGTATGATTACTAATTAAGGAATATTTAAAAAGAATTAAGAAAAGAAAAAATAAAAGAACTTGAGCAATTATTCCCGATATACTAATTAATAAATCATGAATAATTGGACTATTTATTTTCTTTTCAATTTTAGTTATACCTCCACTGGGAAATATTTCGATACTCTTAATTTTATAACCTAAACTTTTAATAGTAATTACATGGCCTAATTCATGAAAGATAATAATTAAATAGATAAGGATAATATTTTTAATATAGCCTGTAAATAAGAAAGTTAATATTAAAATATAGGTGGTAAAATTTATTTTAAATAAGTTTTTGGTATTCTTCATAAGTTAAATAATTATTATCTTTAATAATTGTTAAATAAATATAATCCGAATTAGAAATACCTAGAACACTACCAGATTCTACATAATCATAAAGGGAGATATCACTATCAGTAATATTAGAATACCAAATATCTACCCCATCATTTCCTTGAATAATTATGGTATTTCCTAAATCATCTTTATCACCATTAAAAACGACAATACCACTGGTAATAACATTTATTATTTCTTGTTCTTTGACAGTTAGTTTATTACTATTTTTATAATTTTCAATATTAGAATAATTAATGGCTTTAAAAACAGTGGTATCTTCACTCTTTTTTAAAAAATCAACAGAACCAAAAAATTTTTGATATAAATCTTTAATTTTAGTAAAACTTAAAGTATTATCAAATACATATTTTTGGTATAATTCTTTATTTTGGGGATTACTATTGATGAAGATAATACTTGATAAAACTAATATAATGGTAATTAAAATACGAGAAATTAAATTCTTTAGTTTAGAGCTATTAGTACTTTTTTGAGGAGTTTTAACATCTACATAAGATAATCTTTTTTCTTTATTCTTTTTTATAATACTATCTATATCCATAATTTTCACCCATATCATTTTATGATATTATAGAAAATATAGAACAAATAATAGTTATATAATGTTTTTAAAAAATATATAAATTTTATTTTAACATTAAAAAATGATATGTCTAAACATACCATTATAGATATTTTTGAAAATTTCTAAAGGTAAGATCTTGATCTAAAGGAGTATCGGCTAGTTCTTTAATTAATTTCTTTTGAGTTAAATTTAATTTATCAGGTATTACAACATTATAAATTATATACATATTACCTTTACCAATAGAATTAACTTTTTTAACACCTTTACCTTTAAGTTTAACTTTTTCCCCACTTTGAGTTCCCGGTTTTACTTCAACAATTACATTACCACTTATAGTAGGTATTTCTTTTTTACAACCTAATATAGCTTCACTAATAGTTAGAGGAACAGTTAAATAAATATCTTCATCATCGCGTTTAAATAAAGGATGTTCTTTAACTTTAAATTCTAAATAGATATCACCATTAGGGCCTCCATTAGTACCAGATGAACCTTTACCACTTATTCTTAATTGGTAGCCTGTATCAATGCCTTCGGGAATAGATACTTCAATTTCTTTTTTTGAACGAATACTACCAGTTCCGCGACAATGACTGCACACATCTTTAATGGTTTCCCCGGTTCCACCACAAGTACTACAAGTTGTTTGGGTTTGGAAAACTCCAAATAAAGAACGTTGTTCACTAATAATACGACCTGTACCACCACAAGTTGGACAAGTAGATGTATTACTACCACCTTTACCATGACAATAACTACATGTTTCATTTAATTCAATATTTAAAGTTTTTTTACAGCCAAAGACAGCTTCTTCAAAAGTTAAATTAACAACAACTAAACTATCTTCGCCTTTACGAGGTCTTTTGGAATTGTTTCTTGAAGAACCTCCAAAGTTAAAACCACTAAAACCACTGGTAAAACCAGAAGCTCCCCCAAAGATATCTCTAAATATTTCGCCTAAATCAATATCATCAGTACTAAAACCACTGTAATCAGCTCCTCCATTAGTGAAAGCTGCATGACCAAATTGGTCATATTGTCTTCTTTTATTGGGGTCAGATAATATCGCATAAGCTTCACCTACTTCTTTAAACTTAGCTTCATCACCTGTTTGTTTATTATCAGGGTGATAAGTTTTAGCGAGTTTACGAAAAGCTCTTTTTATTTCTTCGTCAGTAGCAGTTTTAGATACTCCTAATATTTCATAATAATCTTTTTTGGACAATTTACTTCACCTTCTTACTATATAAAGATGTCAATTCTTCGACTAAATCATTAAAATAAACAAATGCTTCTTCAATTGGTTCTTTTTTGCTCATATCAACTCCGGCAACTTTTAAGGATTCAATAGGACTTAAAGTAGAACCTAAGCTTAAGAAACGCAAATAATTTTCTTGAGCATGTTCTTTGTGGTTTAATAAATCCATCGCTATTTTAATCGCCGCGGCATATGCTGTAGCATATTGATAGACATAGTAATTCATATAAAAGTGGGGTATTCTTTCCCATTCATATTTTATTTCTTCATCAATAACAATATTTTGACCATAATATTCTTTATTTAAATTATAATAGATATTACATAATTCTTGATGCGTTAGAGTTTCCCCATTTTGTTCTTTTTCATGAATAATACTTTCAAACTCGGCGAACATAGTTTGCCGATATAGGGTTGATTTAAAGTCTTGAATTAAATCATCGATTAAAAATTTCTTTTCTTCAACATTATTAGTTTGAGAAATTAAATATTTATTTAATAAAATTTGATTAACTTGACTAGCTACTTCGGCAACAAAAATAGAATAACCATAATCTTGATATTTTTGATTTTGAATGGCATAGTAATAATGCATTGCATGACCCATTTCATGAGCTAAAGTAGATAGAGAATTAAGTGTTTCATCATAACTTAATAAAACATAGGGATGAACATTATAACAAGCGGTACAATATGCGCCATTTCTTTTACCATCATTAGGGCAAAAATCAATCCAGTGTTCTTTAAAGGCTTTATTAAAATCATTTAAATAAGTATCTCCTAAAACACTTAAAGCTTTATTTAAAATGCTTTGAGCATCTTCTAATTTATATTTATGGGTAAATTCTTTAGTAATAGAAGCATAAGTATCATAAATATGTAATTCTTTTAAACCTAAACATTTCTTTTTTAAAAGCCAAAACTTAGATAAAGGTGCAATATGTTCTTTAACTGTGGCAATAAGATTATCATAAACTTCTAGAGGTATATCATCTTTATATAACGAAGCTGCTTTAGCACTAGGATAATTTCTAATTTTAGCAACATTATTATTATTTGTTACTTCACTCATAAGTAAAGATGCATAAGTATTTTTAAACTTACCATAAGTAGTTAAAAGACCTTGAAAAGCATTTTTGCGAACTCTTCTATTTGGACTATAAAGTAAAGCACGATATGTTTTTTCATCTAAAGTAATTGTTTTATTATCAGCATATTTAATAGTACCAAATTGCATATCAGCATCAGTTAGGAGTGAATATATATCTTCGGGTTCGCTAAAAGTTTTAACTAAAGAAGATAATATTGCTTCTTCTTTGATGCTTAAAGTATGTTTTTGATATTTGAATATTTCTTTTAAACTATTTTTAAATTCAACTAATTTAGGTTCTTCTTCCATAAATTTTTCAATAGTAGCATAGTTACTCTTTAAAATTTCTGGGGTAACAAAAGATGTTTGACTGACATATTTGGCATATAAATTTTGAACAGCCCCAAAACGTTTTTGAGCTTCAACATTAGTAGTGTCTTCATCATTTTGAATATGACCATAAATATAGGCTTGTTCTAAATCAGCCGAAAATTTCGTATCAAATTGGAGAAATTTTAATAAACTCTCGGCACTATCTAAAATATGGTCTTTAAAGTTAGCATATTCTTTTAAATTATTTTCTAAAGTAGTTAAAGCTTTATTAAATAATTCTTCGCTTTTGTATAAATCTAAGACATTCCATTTTAAATCGGAACTATAAGATTTTCTTGGCTTTCCCATAATATTAATCCCTTCTAAACTTAAAAGATAAGCTCTAGTTACCTAGAACTTTATCTTTATTTTTCTTCATAATTAGCTTCGGCAACATCATCATCTTTTTTGTTGTCTTCTTTTGGTTCGGTTGCATTATTATTTTCGCTTTGAGCTCTTTCTTTATTGACTTGTTCATAAACTGAAGAAGCTAATTTCATAGATACTTCTTTTAATTCTTCAGTTTTCTTATTTATTTCATCAACATCGCTACCTTCTAAAGCTTTCTTTAGGCTTTCCATTTTACTTTCAGCTTCTTCTTTATCTTTACTATTTACTTTATCACCTAAATCTTTGATAGCTTTTTCGGTAGCAAAAATCATACTATCAGCTTCATTACGAGCTTCAGCTTCCATTTTACGCTTTTCATCAGCTTCTTTATTAGCTTCAGCTTCTTTCATCATTTTATCAATTTCATCATCACTTAAATTAGTAGTTGAAGTAATCGTAATTGATTGTTCTTTATTAGTTCCTAAATCTTTAGCGGTTACATTAACAATACCATTGGCATCGATATCAAATTTAACTTCAATTTGCGGAACTCCTCTTGGAGCTGGTGGAATATTAGTAAGTTGGAAGTTACCTAAAGTTTTATTATCATAAGCCATTGGACGTTCACCTTGTAAGACATGAATATCAACAGCAGGTTGATTATCAACGGCCGTAGAGAATACTTGACT
>CANQOE010000101.1 GCA_947625315.1 uncultured Bacilli bacterium
GTTCGACTTGCATGTCTTAGGCATGCCGCCAGCGTTCATCCTGAGCCAGGATCAAACTCTCAATAAAAAAGATTTATAATTAATCTTACAATCTAAAGTTTAATCTAAGCTACTCAAAATTGACTTTTTAACTTAGTTTTCAAAGATCATTTCTGCGTTGCCAAATTTCGCATCGCATAGCATTACTATAACATTTTCACGAAATGTTGTCAACACTTTTTTTGATTTTTTTCGCACTTTTTTAAAAGCTCTTAATTGGTCAATATTTATTTTGGCCTTTTTTTAAGCCTTTTTTACGAGTGCAATAGTAATATAACAAATCATAGCAATAATGTCAACACTTTTTTAGATTTTTTTTCGACTTTTTTAGATTTTTTTCGTTTTAGGCAAAAAAGTTTACTTATTGCAAACATTTTGGGGCCTTTTGGCTTGCTTTGTTACTTACTCTATAGTATATGTTTAGAAAAAATTTTAATTACTTTTTTCTTGAATATATATATATTTTTTGTTTGGAATTTTACAAAATGTTTTAATTTTTAGTTATATTGTCTTTATTATAAATTATAAACTTTATTATTCAAATATTTTTTTATTACAAATTTTTAACCTTATATATATTATATCTTTTTATAATATTTAGAATGGGGATTATTTAAATTAGTTATTATAAAAAAGTTTTAAGTCTATCTACATTTATATATAGGATAAGTTATTCACAATTAATAAATATTGAAGAAATTATTAGTTTTTAAAAGATGGGCTAAAAAAATATCTTAAAAATTTTATTTGCTCAATTCTTGATACTTTTTATAGTATTCATCAATAACGTTTGGAGCAAAAGGGCCTTCATTGCGACGCTTCATTTCAATAAGGTTAGATAATTCATTTTTAATTATAAGTTGAATTTCTTTAGGGTAATTCATTAATTTTTTGTGATAATTGTATTCGTTATAATCCAATATTTTAAAACCACCATCGGGGAATACTCTTAAATCCAAATCATAATCAATATATTTTATGATATTATCATCAATTAAATAGGGAGTGGCAATATTACAATAATAAAATAAACCAAATTCTTTTAATTGACCAATTATATTGAACCAATGCTTTTTATAAAAAAATAGTATTGCGGGTTCTTTGGCGTGATAGCTGCGACCATCAGATTCAGTAAGCCGCGCTTTATAATTGGCAACAACAATATAATCATTTTTAACATCTAGGACAACTGCTTCATCACATAATTGGTGGAGATGGCCATTGTGTTTATAACAATGGATTTGCATTTTTTGCCCTACTTTAATATTATCTTTCATTTTAATATATCCTGCTTTCAATATAATTATATCACGGGCAATATTAAATAGCAAATTGTTTAAATCAAATTATTTGGCTACTTGCCACATTTTTTACCTTATATTTATTAATGATTAAGACATCAGCACAATATAATTCCCAGTTTTTGGTAATTATTATTTTAAATTAATTTTGATTTAAAACATTTAAAGCACGTTCAAGAGGAGCATCAACATTTGATTCTTGACCTTCTTCAGGAGTAGGTGTCGCAACAGGATAATCTGGTTCAATTCCAATTTCATCAATATTTGTGCCATTTGGAGAAAGCCAATAGGCAGATGTATATTTAACCATGCCTCCATCATCAAGTTTCATAGTTTGTTGAACTCGACCTTTGCCATAGGTTGTTTCCCCAACAATTAGGGCTTGACAATTTTCTTTTAAAGTTGCGGTTAAAACTTCGGCTGCAGATGCTGTTTCACCATTGACGATTATAACTAGAGGATATTCGCGATTTTCTTCTGTTTCATCAAAATATTCGGTTGTTTTGTCTTTATATTGTAAACTGAAAAGTTTTTGGCCTTTTTTAGAGAACATACTACCTACATCAACAGCTGCGTCTAAAAAACCGCCGGAATTATTTCGTAAATCAATTATTAAATTGGTAATTCCTGATTTTTCCAAATTTGTTAAAGCGTTTTGAACTTGCATAGCTAATGTTGCCGAAAAAGAAGTCATTTTAATATATCCAGTTTTAGTGTTTTCAATAACTTTATAAGAAACATTAGGACTTAATATTTTTTTGGTTTTTAAAGTAACTACGAATTCTTCTTCTCCCCGTTTTAATTTTAAAGTAAAATTATCTTTTTGTTCCCGAATTAAATCAACTAGTTCACTTCCAGATAATGGCGTAACATCAATATCATTTAAGCCAATAATTATATCATTAACTTGAATCCCAGCTTCAGAAGCAGGAGTATTTTCAAATACTTCCAAAACTGTTTTATCAAAATTATTTAAGGATATTCCTATTCCTTTATATTCGCCTAATAAATCTTGCATTAAACTATCGGTTTCATCAGAATCCATATAAGTAGTATAATCATCACCTAAATAGTTCATCATTCCCGAAATAGCGCGAGCCATTAATTCTTCTTTATCAATATCTTCATAATAGTCATCAATTATATTGGCATAAACTTCTAAAAATTCATTTAGTTCTTTATCTTCGGCTAAGTCTGAGTAATTAACTTTATCAGTAATTTTATAATTATTGTATACTATTACGCCAGTAGTTAAGGCCGATATTATACTTGTTATAACAACAGTACTTAATACCCATATTAAATTAAAGCCACCTTTTTGTTTCATATTTCTAACCCTCTATCTTTAACTATTATTTATTGTATCATATTATCTAGAAAAAGAAAAGAAAAAAATTATGAAATTTAAGTGAAAGTATATTGTAATGCATATAACATAATATAAAACAATATTTAAAAGGTATGTTTAAAAATATTTTTTAAAAATTTAAATAATAAAAAAACTTTAAAGCAACCATTTTAAGTAACCTTAAAGTAATTTCCATATTATTCTTCATCAAAATCTTTTTTTAAGACTTCTTTAATATCTTCTATTTTAGTATAACTTTTTTTGATTTTTTTATTAGATATTTGGAGTAAAGTAATATCTCCAACTTTAAATTTATCAAAATTAGTTGTATTAGCATTTATGTTTTCAGGATCATAATATTTTTTGTTTAATTCATTGTTTAAATCGGCAACATATATAGGTAGAGCATCTTCATTTTCAGAGTATGCCGAAGCTAACCCACTATAAGAGATTGATTGAATATCTTTAGAATCATAGATAAGAACAAAGTATTCATCATCAGGTTTATTTAACATATTGCCTATTAAAGTAGTATTATAATTAATTGAACCTGCAACTGGTTCTTGGTCTTTACTGTCTTCTTTATTAGTTAAAAGACGGCTTACTAAATATATACCACCAATAATGACTAATAAAACGATAATGATTATTATAAAATTACGAACTTCATTTTGGTCGTCGCTCATCACATTAGGGCTTTTTATTCTTTTCTTTTGATTTTTCATTTTTCTTCACCAATAAAATTATAACAAGAAAATGGGAATATTGCAACTAATTCTTGGTAATATCTTTTAAACTTTAGATAAGTATATAAAAACCTCGTTTTCCTTTTTTTAAGAATTTACGGGGTTTTTAATAATTTATATTTTAACTATTTAGTATTAGCAACAGTTGTTGCGTTTCCTAAACTTTGGGCAATTGTTACCATTTCTTCCGTAGATAAATCACTGCTGGTTAAATAATAGGAAATATTATTGCTGGTCCAATACATTGAGTTAGCACTTTTAGCAGCGATGGTATCACTTAACATAACTGGATCGCCATATACGGGAATTATTTCAAATTCACTAGATACGGTCGCCGCTTCTTCAATTAAAACAAAGTTTTTATCACCCGCAAAAGTTAATATTACACGATTACCATCATCAGTATTTATTTTTTCACTATTAGATAAATAAGTTTCACTTGGAATATATAAAGGATAGATTATACTATCTAATATGCTACTTGAGGAACTATCACATTCTTTATTTGTACAAGTGGTATTATCATCTTTTAGGCTACTAGTTTGATTACTTGGTTGAACGGAATAATCACTAGTGGTATTTTCTTGAGTATTATTAGTAGTAGTATTTGCTGAATTATTCTCGGAATTATTTTGCGAGTTATTATTAACATTATTATTAGTATTAGTATTATTTGAAGAGTTTTCTGGTTTAGTTGAATTATTAGGTTCCTTATTTAAACTTGTATCAATTAAATTTTCTAAAGCGAAATCTTCTTCAGATAAGTTAGCTTTTAAATCTAGAGAAGAAAACATTACTTTAATACAAGATACATCTTCGGAATTATAAACATTAACTCTTTCTAAGTTCATGTTTTTATCAAAATAGACTTTTTGATAAGTTAGTTCACTATTGTTTGGATAGTTTACTTTAGTTTTAATTACATAACTGTTATTTTCTTCTTCTACAGTAGCTTCAGAATCATTTTTAATATCATTTAATAAAGAAGCTAAAATATAGGATTGACTACTGGAAGATGGCCATTCACTTTGGAATTTAAAGCTTTTGTTTAAGCTAGGCGTTACCACATAAACTCCTTGAGTGTTCTTTAAGATTATTTGTTCATGGTTGTTTGTTTGGTTGACTAAAGTAACTTTATAAAAGTCATCTTTTAAATAAGATACTTCTAAACTGTAAGTAAAAGTTTCTTCATTACTCATTATTTCCATATTACCTTTTAAAACCTACGATTTAGCATTGGCAACACTTTTTTAAAATTTTCCTATTAAATCCTCTT
>CANQOE010000102.1 GCA_947625315.1 uncultured Bacilli bacterium
AATAACTAAAGTAGAAAATCAAAAAATATTAGAACAAGTTTTAAAAGAAAGAGATGAAAGATTAAAAGCAAGGAATAGCAAAATAAAATCATAATATCCTTGCTTTTATTATACAATTATCGGTAACATTTTAACTAATGATTAACATTAGTTTAAAAAAGTTTTATTAAGAAGTTACTACAAATCAAAAACTCTTTTTGTCTAGTTTTTAATTTTTTTGTAATTTATTTCGTAAGAAAATATTAATAAAGTATTAATGTTGTTCTTTTTCAATTATTTTTTCTATTAATTATTTTAATTTTCATAACTCTTTATTAATTCATTTCATACCTTTATGCATATTTTTTTTAATTTTATTCTAATTTTCATCTATCAATCATAAATACTAGTATTAACTAAGGATTATCAATTGTACCACCTCCGGAAAAGTTCCTTCAGATGATAAATTTATAACTGGCTTAACCGTAGTTGACCATTATGAGTATATTGTTTCTAAACATTTCATCTTAAAGAAAAAATACATATAAAAAATTACAAAACCGTTTAATCATTTGTATGACTTAACTAATATGCATTATTATCTTTACACAAATTTTTTTACACTTTCTTTAAATTAATTCCAAAATAAATGTTTTAAAGTATCAAAAAATTGGGATATTCCTTTGGTCATAATATCACTTAAAGAATTAGCTAATTTATTACCAATTTTCGTAACTTTATTAGAATAATCAACATCTTCTTCTTTTAAATAATCTTTGATATCTACTACTTCTCCTTTTTCTAAATCTTGTTCAAATTGTTCCATAGCTTCTTTAGTAAGAATTGCTTTATTACTAGCTTTAGTTTCATAATAACCACTTTCATAAGCCATGATTAAAGCAATAAAAATTAAGAATAAAAGAGCTAATACTTTAAATAAAAAATTGGGTTTCTTTTTAGTTTTCATAATTTTCCTCGATATATTTAGCTAATACTTCACTTAAAATTTTGATAGTATTATATACATTTTCTATTTTAGTTTTTTTGTTACCAATTTCCATTAATAAAATATTAGGATTTAAATCTTGATTATATAAACCGTTATAGCCTGCCCCTTCTCTTAAATCAATACCTTTGCTAATGTTGGGATATTTAGTATTTAAGATATTATTTAAACTTTGGGCAAATTTTAAATTTTGGTTATAATTAGGATTTTTAGTTCCTATAACAAATAAAATTTTCGCATAATTAACACCATTTATATTAGCTAAATCTTCTTCTTCACTATTAGATAGTTGAATATCTAAAAAATACTTAATGGTGGGATATTTATTTAAAGTATCTTCTAAAAAAGTACGAGAAGCTTCATAAGGATAGTTATAAGATTTATTTATTTCTTTTAAAGTTTTAGCTATACTTCTAGTTTCTACTAAAGAATTAATTTGATATTTTTTTAATTCTTCATTTAACATTAAAGAAGATTCTATAACATAAGGATTTATATTATAAGAAGATTGATAAGTACTATAATATTTATCTGTTTGATAAGTATTATAAATATAAACTAAGTAATCACTAGAAAGAATATTTTGAATATTGGAATTTAAGTTATTTTCTTTAAAAGTAGGAAGATTATTTTCAATTTTTTGGAATCCTAAACTATTTTGAAAGAAAAAATTAGGATTTAATTTATTACCTAATATATTGCTTGTAATAAGGTGTGAAATATTAAAAGTTGTTAAAATTAATTTTAAGGCTATAAATAAAAAGATACCAATAATTATTTTACTTATTTTAAATTTAGAAGTTTTACTTTTTATAGTTTTAAATGTTGCCATATATAATCACCAGTATAATTATATAATAATTAAATTAAAAAATTTGTCAAATTAAGGGAAAAACTTTAAAAAAATAAATTATTTAAAGCGGAACTAATAATATCACTGGTTAAATTGATTATTTCTTCCACATTGGGAGTAGTATATAATTGTTTATTTGCTTCTAAAACTAAAGGGACGCCAATAGCTATTAAAGGAATATTAAAAGTGGTTTGATCAATTTTTTTATTATCTTTTAAACTACTTGAAGGAATTATTCCGACATTATTTATTTCTAAACAATTATTTAAATAAGTTGGATTAGCAGTAGCTAAAGAATCAATCATAATTATAACACTAGGTTTTAGTTTTTTAACAACCATTTCAATTAATGAAAAAGAACTTATGCCTGTTTTTTCAGTAACTTCGGGGTTAAATAAAGCTACTTCGGGCATATTTAAAAAATCCGTAAAATGATTCGTAGCCATAACTTTAGAGGTTGTTTTAACGCCTAGAGTATCACATAAAATACTAGAATTACCTAATCCAATAATTAAAGGTTTAGTTTCTTTGTTGGCAAATAAAATTTTTAAGATTTTTTTTAATTCTTTTTCAATTAAAGCTTTTCGGGTATGAAGAGTTACAAAATCAAAATTTAGACAATAATAATCCCCTTTTATTCTTTTAATTAATTTTTCATTATGAGGATCTACTTTAAAATGATTAATGGTAATATCTTTAATTTTTTGAGAATCTACTTTAATCATATTTTCTTTATATATATAAGAAGAATCCATAAAAGTTTTTTTCATAAGACCACCAGTAATAGTATGGAATAATTAAAAAAAGATATACTTTAACGTTGCATATCTTTTTTAGTATAAAGAGATAAAGCTTGATTAATAATTGTTTCTAAAGAAAGTTCAGGATAATTTTCATGTAATTCGACTAATAAATTTTTAATTTCGTTTTGATATTCTAAAGTATTTATTTCTTTTTCTTTATTTAATCTTAATTTTTGTTCAAGTAAAGAAAGCTTATCGGAAGATAGTTTATACCATTCATCTATAAACCATTTTTGATATTTAATAGGATATATTATTTGTTCTAAAAAGCATCTTTGAATTATCCGATTATTCTTTTTCCAAAGAGTAAAATTTCTTTTAATAGAAGATAAATATATACGACATCTACGACCAAAGGCTTGAGTACCTTCATAGCCTTGAAGATATTTAAGCATAGCTTCTTTGCTTTCTAAGGGAAATTTAGCAAATAAACTATCAATAACAAAGATATCTATTTTAGATAATTTTTCATTGCTTATATAAGAATATAAAAAAGTACTTTGAACATTGGCAAGATGAGAATCTTCAGGAGATATGTTAGATACTTTTTTAGGAACTAAATTATCATAAGCATTTTTGATTTTATAAATAAAAGTTGGAGGATAATTGTAATTTACTTTATGCTTTTGATATTCACTTATGAGATTTTCAAGTTCAAATAATTTAAAATTAAAAATAACTCTATCAATTAAATATTTTTTCGTGGCGGGATATAGTTCAAAATAAATTGCTTTAATATCATTAAAAGTATCATAATTATTTAAGATATATTTTATTTTGGCAAATTCCCGGGAAGATTCGATTTCACTAGTGTTAATAGTTATGGTTGATAAACTCATTATATATTCTAAAGTATTTTTAGTCCATTTAATACTTTTAGTCGCGGGTTTAACTTTATATAAATAATTATAATTTCCATTAATTAGATTGATAACATCAACATGAGTTGCATTAGGAAAAGATAGAGATGTAAGTATTTTATTAAACATTGGACATTCATTTTTAATTTTAGCATAATATTCATCTGTTATGGTAACTCCCAACAGTTCAATATCATGATAAAATCGAGATAAACAAATCCGATAATTACTATATTCATGAGTTAATTTAATTAATTTGTTGTTTAAAAAAGCGGTATTGCAATTAATAAGATGTTTTTTAATTATATTATTAATTTGTTTTTCTAAACTTTGATAGATATTACTATCAATATTTTCGGTACCTAAATTAGGTTCTATAGCTTTTTTAAATATTTTTAACCATATATCTTCACTTAAAACTAAATAATCATATTTTTGAGTAAAACTTTTATATACATTTAATAAATATATGCTTAAATTATCGGAAATTTGTTTATTAGCAACTAGACTATTTAAATATTCTTGCATGTGTGTTCCTCCCTTTTTGACTATACTATTTTAACATAATTTTATTAAATGTCAATCATATTTAAAGAAAGTTAGAATAAAATATGGTAAATACGTCGAAAATGCTTGAAAAACACGAAGTTTTCTGTTAAAATGGTTATTGTAATTAAGAAAGGAGTGCTCTTTTTGGCAAATATTAAAAGTTCCAAGAAAGCAATCAAAGTTATTGCTAAAAAAACGGAAAATAATCATGAATTAAAAGCACGAGTTAAAAATTTAGTAAAAGATACTCAAAAAGCTGTAAATGAAGAAGATGCTACTAAAGCTAACGCTTTATATAAAGATACCCAAAAATATTTAGATAAAGCTGTTAGTAAAGGTTTAATTAAGAAAAAGACTGCAAATAGACAAAAATCAAGATTATCTAGCAAAGTTAAAGATATGAAAGCAAATTAATTTTTATTAATTTTAAAATGAGCCATTTGAAAATAAAATCGTTAATTTTTCAAATAGCTCATTTTTAATATTCTTCTAAATTAATTTCTTTTTCAAAAAGTTGTGTTAAACTTTATGACTGATTAATGTATTCAGCATATGCAATATTTAAATCAATAGGCATTTTAAT
>CANQOE010000103.1 GCA_947625315.1 uncultured Bacilli bacterium
ACTTCTTGGTGTTCTTCCAATAGCATCTTGCGTTATATGGACTACTTTATCGATATTCTCTATGCCTTTTATCTCTTTACAAGCCCCAGCAACTTGCTTACTTCTATTTATTTTAATTGCTAAAGTTTTATATAATATTTCATTAACTAAAGTTGATTTGCCACTTCCAGATACTCCTGTTACACAAACAAACTTATTTAAAGGAATTTCAACATCGATATTCTTTAAGTTATTTTCGCTAGCTTTAATTATTTTTAAAAACTTTTTATTGCCTTTTCTTCTTTTTTTAGGTACTTCAATTTTTTCTTCGCCACTTAAATATCTACCAGTTAAAGATTTTTTATTATGCATAACTTCTTCTGGGGTTCCCGCGGCAATGATTTCACCACCAAATTCTCCGGCTCCTGGTCCAATATCCACTAAAAAATCACTAGCTAACATTGTATCAATATCGTGCTCTACGACAATTAAGGTATTACCTAAATCACGCATTTCTTTTAAAGCATTAATTAGCTTTTCATTATCTTTTTGATGTAAACCAATACTTGGTTCATCTAAAACATATAATACTCCCGAAAGTTTAGAACCTATTTGGGTAGCTAGTCTTATTCGTTGGGCTTCACCACCTGATAAAGTTCCAGCACTTCTTGATAAGGTTAAATAACCAAGCCCAACATTTATTAAAAAGTCTAATCTATTAATTATTTCTTTGGTAACTAACCCACTTATTTCCGTTTGTTCTTTAGTTAATTTTAAATTTGCAATAAAATCTCTTAATTCTAAAATACTTAAATTAGTAACTTCAAAAATATTCTTTTTATTAATTTTAACCGCTAAAACACTATCTTGTAATCTAGATCCATGACACTTTGGACAAAAAGATTCCACCATAAAGGTTTCTAACCATTCTCTTCTCCAACTACTTGTAGTTTCTAAATGTCTGCGCTCTAAAGTATTAATTACGCCTTCAAAATAATCGGTAACATATCTTACATTACCATTTTTAGAAACATATTTAAAATCTAATTTTTCTTTAGTTCCATATAATATAATATCTAATTCTTCTCTTGTTAATTTTTTAATGGGCTTTTTAATATCAATATTATAATGTTCACACACTTGTTGAATTTGCATCATATCCATAGTAAAGTCATTATTAATGGTTTTTATTCCGCCTTCTAAAATACTTTTAGAATCATCAGGTATTAATAAAGCTTCACTTATTTTTAAAGTTGTTCCTAGTCCTTTACAAGCTTCACACGCCCCATATGGAGCATTAAAAGAAAATAATCTTGGTTCTAATTCTGGTATGGAAAAATTACAATGGGGACAAGCATAATTTTCACTCATCAATATTTCTTCTTGCCCTAAAACATTTATTAAAACTTTTCCATTAGCTAACTTAGTACTATTTTCAATAGCTTCAAATATTCGACTACGCTCATCACTTTTTAAAACAATTCTATCGACAATAACTTCAATATTATCTTTAATATTTTTTTCGAGTTTTATTTCTTCGTCTAAAGTATAATTAACGCCATTAACTCGAACCCGAGAATAACCATTTTTTCTTAAATCGTCTAATAATTCTTTATGACTACCTTTTTCGCCATGCACTACGGGCGCCATTATTTCTAGTTTAGAGTTTTCGGGTAATTCCATGACTTTATTAGTCATTTCTTCAATGGATTGCCTACTTATTGGCACTTTATGTTTCGGACAATATGGCACTCCCACACGAGCAAATAAAAGTCTTAAATAATCGTAAATTTCCGTAATAGTTCCAACCGTACTTCGGGGATTTTTATTTGTCGTTTTTTGGTCAATGGAAATACTAGGACTTAAGCCTTCAATAGAATCGACATCGGGTTTTTCACTTATGCCAATAAATTGCCGCGCATAAGCACTTAAACTTTCCACATATTTTCTTTGACCTTCGGCGAATATTGTATCAAAAGCTAAAGAAGATTTCCCACTTCCTGATACTCCTGTCATAACGATTAATTTATTTTTGGGAAGTTCAATTGAAACATTCTTTAAATTATTTTCTCTTGCCCCTTTAACAATTATTTTATCCATTAATACCACTCCTATATTATTTTGGATTATTTTAAAAAAAATAATCTCAATAGCAAAAATATTATACAACAATAGTTTGATTATGGCAATAATTTTTCCCACAAAAAAAGTAAACTTTTTTTATTTAGTTTACTTTAATCTTTTTTATCGTATTTAATAACGACTCTTCTATTTGGTTCTTCCCCAACACTTTCGGTTTTAACTCCTCTAAAATTTGTCAAAATATTATGGATAATTCTTCTTTCATAAGAATTCATAGCTTCCATTTCCACATCTATTTTGGTTCTAACTACATCTTTGGCTAGATTTCTTGCTAATCTTTCAATTCTTTTAACTTGTCTATCTTTATAATCTTCGACATCTAACATAATCTTTGGTCCATTTACAGGTGCTAAAGTTTTAATATATTGTCTTACAATTACCGTTAAAGCTTCCAAGTTTTGGCCATTTTTTCCAATTATTACGGGATTATTTGAAGAATACATTTTCAAAGTAGTTCCTTGTTCGGTAGTTGTTACTTCAATATTCGCTTCTATACCCATACCTTTTAAAATTTCTTTTAAAAAGTTTTCGGCTTCACTAATTAAATCAATTTTTAAGAAAGCTCGACATTCATAAGTAGTTCCTTTAAATAAACCACCCTTAACTTCTTTAAAGTTATAAATAACTTCACTTTCTTGGGCATTTAATTTTATTAATGCATGTTTTAAAGCTTCTTCTTTACTTTTAGCACTTACTTCTACTACATTCATTACTACTTACCTTCTCTCTTAACCTTTTTTTCTTTTTTCTCTTTTTTATCCTTTTTCTTCGGTTTAATTACAGTTCTTTTTTTCTCATGAGCTTCATCTATCTTTTTAAATACCCAATTTTGAACTACTACAAAGGCATTGGTTGCCACCCAATATAACGCGATGGCTGTTGATAAATATAGAGAAGCTATTGAAATCATAATAATCATAAACTTCATCATAAATTGCATTTGTTTTTGCATTTCGTCATTTTCACTTGTTTGACTAGACATTGAATTTCTAAATGATAAATAAGTTGTTAAAATAGTTAGAGCAATAATTATTAAATAAGCCCATTCATGATATTGAAATAATCCCACCATTGGTGTTTTTCCTAAAGTTAAACCTAAAAACTTATCTTCAAATATGGCTGGTGTTCTATTAATTGCTTGTAAGAACGCAAAGAACAATGGTAATTGAATAAAAGCAAGCAAGCAACTGCCAATTGGACTTATATTAAATTTTTTATAAACCATCATCATTTCTTGACTCTTAGCAATCATTGCTTCATTATCGGTTCTATTGGCATATTTTCTTTCAATTCTCGCTAGTTCTGGTTGGGCTTTCTTCATATTTTCGGATTGTTTCATTGTTTTTCTAGCTAAAGGCATTAATATCAAACGAATTATTAAACCAATTATAATCACTGCTAAACCAAAATTATGAATTAAATATCCCAGTTTTAAAATAACAAAGGCTAATGGTTTAACAAATATTCCTTCCCATATTCCCTTAGATTTATTACTAGATAACTTAAACTCACTACATTTAGGTAGTTCATCATATTTTATTTTAGTTTGGTCTTTATATTCTTCATAAAGCTCGGCTAACTCATCACCTTCAGGTTTACATAAAATATCACGATATAATATTTGCCCGGTATTTTCATTTTCTACTGGTTTATCGTCTTTCATTATGTAATTAGAAGTTCCACATCCCGTTAGTAAAAGCAATATTGTTAAAACTAAAATACCACTTTTTAATTTTTTCATTTCTTTATCCTTTCTAATAAACTAACTAAAGTACTATCTATATCTTTAAAATTAGCTGTCTTCATTTCTCCCTTAATCATTATAATATATTTTTGATAATTTTTAAACTCTTTTTTATGATTATCTATAATTGCCCGCATTTGTCTTTTTAAATGATTTCTTTCTACCGCATTACCTATTTTTTTACTAACTGCTAAGCCAAACTTAATTTTTTCTTCTAAACTATCTTTATAAAATATATTAAAATAATTACTTTTTAGCACTTTTCCACTTTGAATTATTTCTTTAAAATCGGTATTTTTTTTAATCATTTCTTGTCTTTTCATACTTTTTATTCTCTCCTTTAGAAAAAAAATACCACTCTAAAAAAGTGGTTATCTTGCTAATACTTTACGTCCTTTAGCCCGTCTTTTATTTAAAACGTTACCTTCTTTACGAGCAAAAAATCCATGTTTCTTGGCTTTTTTACGATTATTTGGTTGATATGTTCTTTTCATTAAAGCCACCTCCTTAAAAAATTTCAAGTATTTTAATTATAATATTAACTTGCAATTTAGTCAAGGTTTTTCGGGTATTTTGTTAATCTTTAATTAAAATGTTACCGATATTCATTAGTTAAAATGTTACTGAACATATGTAGTATAATATAT
>CANQOE010000104.1 GCA_947625315.1 uncultured Bacilli bacterium
TACTTTTTTGATGGTATGTATAATGGTAAAATTGCTAATTGCGAAAAAACGCTTATTCCTTCCCCTAAAGTAGAAACATATGATTTAAAACCAGAAATGAGTGCTACTGAAATAACTAAAAAAACGATAAGTGCTATGGAAAGAGATATCGATTTTATCTTTATCAATTTTGCTAATCCCGATATGGTTGGTCATACTGGTAATTTAGAAGCTACAATGAAAGCCGTAACTACTGTCGATTTATGTTTAGAACGTCTTTATCAAGTTGCTCAAGATAACTTCTATACGATGTTTATTTTAGCCGACCATGGAAATGCCGACACTATGTTAGATGAGTTTAATAACCCCGTAACCACTCATAGTTTAAGTAAAGTTCCGTTTATAATAACTGATAATAATGTTTCTTTAAAGAAAAGTGGCGACTTAACTAATGTTGCCCCCACTATCTTAGAATATATGGATATTGCTTTACCTGATGAAATGTTAAATACTCCTAGTTTATTTAATTAAAATCATAGGTAGTAATATAAATATCTTTACTTGTGGTGTATTCAATAACTAATTTATTTTTCTTTTTTACTATTAATATCCCAATTGTTTCATTATGGGATTTTTTTCTTATATTACGATTTATATAATTAACATAAAACTTTAATTGACCAATATCTTGAGCTTTAATTTCCCTTATTTTAACTTCAATTACGATATAACAATTAAGTTCTACATTAAAAAATAATAAATCGATACTATATTTTTTATTTCCAATAATAATTTTATATTCATGACCAATTAAAGCAAAACCAACTCCTAATTCTAAAAACTTATCTTCTAACATTTCTATTATATACTGATGAATTGCTTTTTCGTTTAAGTCTTCTATTGTTTCCTCTTTTTTTAAAATAATGGGGTCTTTTATCATATCTTCTATTGTTAGTTTATAATTATTATCTTCAATTAGTTTTATATTTTCTTTATCAGCATAGGATAATCTATTAAAAGATTTATTTTTTATTTCTTGGATTAATTCTCTTGTGGATAAGTTATTTAATATTACTTGATTAATATAATAATTTCGTTCATTTTCATTTTTTATTGGTAATATTGCTTTATAATGAGTCCAACTTAATTGGTGCCGCAGTGCGGCACCTTTTGGAAAATATAAGTAAAATAGTTTAAATCTTTTTAAATTACTAGTATTATAACCATTTCCATATAATTTAGTTAATTTTAATGACCACTTTTTTATTATTTCATCACCATATTTAGCGCGCATATTTCCACCTTGAGCTTCTACTATCTCTTTTCCTATTGTCCAATATAAGTTTAATGTTTCATGATTATCTTTTAATTCTCGTACTTTCCTATTTACTTCATGCTCTTCAATTAAATTTACTATTGTTTTATAATGTTTTTCTTCTTGCATTAATAACACCTCAAGGACATTATAACACTTAAGTATAAAATATCTGTGTCGAAATATGTCATAGAAGTCCAATAAAGGTGCCATTTTTTAAAAAATATAAAAAAAGAAAGCCTTATTCAGCACTTTCTTCATTTATTTCTTCTTCAATAACTTCTGAACTATTTTCTGTTGTTTCTTCTTCTTTATCATCCATTAATTTTTCTTCTAATAGTTCACTAGGTTCATCTTCCATAAACTCTTTTTCTAAAGTTATTTCTAAATCACTATATTGTCTAGCTCCTGTACCAGCAGGAATAAGTTTACCAATAATAACGTTTTCTTTTAAACCTCTTAAGTAATCAACTTTTCCTTTAATCGCTGCATCCGTTAAAACTCTTGTCGTTTCTTGGAATGAAGCTGCTGATAAATAACTATCAGTTTCTAGAGAAGACTTAGTAATACCAAGCATAATAGGACGACCTGTTGCAGGTATTCCCCCTCTTAAGATTACTGGTTTATTACCTTCTGTAAATTCATGCATTGAAACAGTTAATCCTTCAACAAAATCGGTATCTCCTGCATCAACAATTCTTACTTTATTAATCATTCTCTTAACAATTATTTCAATATGTTTATCGTTGATATCAACACCTTGTAATTTATAAACAGCTTGAATTTCTTTTAAGATATATTCTTGAGCGGTAAGTGGATCAGTAACTGCTAGTAATTCTTTAGGGGCAATAGAACCTTCGGTTAATTTAGCACCCGCAACGACATTATCTCCTACTTCTACTCTTAATTTCGTATTATAGTTTGTAATGTGTTCTCTAATTCCGCCTTCATTTTCTAAGACAACTTTATGTTTGCCACCCATATCTTCAATACTGATAACTTTACCAGTAATTTCAGCGACAGTAGCTTTATATTTTGGCGTTCTAGCTTCAAATAATTCTTCAACTCTTGGTAAACCTTGCGTAATATCATCTCCCCCAGCTACACCACCAGTATGGAATGTACGCATAGTAAGTTGAGTACCAGGTTCGCCAATAGATTGGGCTGCCATAATACCAACAGCTTCACCAGTTTCTACTAAATTACCAGTAGCTAAATTGCGACCATAACATTTTTGACATACCCCATTTTGGGTTTTACAAGTTAAAACACTTCTTATTTCTACTTTCTTAATACCTGCTTTAACTATCTTCGCGGCAATATTTTCGGTAATTAATTCATCTTTATCCACAATAACTTCTTTAGTTTCCGGATTAATTACTTTCTTCGCTGTATATCTACCTAAAATTCTTTCGCTTAAAGATTCAATCATCGCGCCATCTTTATCGTTAACTAAATCATAAACTTCAACACCACTTAAAGTACCACAGTCAAATTCTTTAACAATAATATCTTGAGCTACATCGACTAATCTTCTCGTTAAGTAACCAGAATCGGCTGTTCTTAAAGCTGTATCGGCACTACCTTTACGAGAACCATGGGTAGATAAGAAGAATTCAGATACATCAAGTCCTTCAATAAAACATGATGTAATTGGAATTTCAACAGTTGAACCATCTGGTTTAGCCATTAATCCTCTCATACCAGCCAGTTGAGTAAAGTTTGAAATAGAACCACGTGCATTAGAGTTCATCATCATAAATATTGGATTATCAAAATCATTAGCACTTATTTCTTGTAATTCTTTTTTAACTTCATCATTAGCTTGATTCCAAATTTCAATAACACTATTATATCTTTCAGCTTCTGTTATTAAACCTCTCGTAAATTGTTTATTTACTTTATCAACTTTAGCTTTAGCATCAGCAATAATTTCCGGTTTCTTTTGACTACGCACTATATCGGATACTGATACTGTAATACCTGCAACAGTTGAATATTTAAAACCTAAATCTTTTAATTTATCAAGCATTATTGAAGTTTCCGTTGTTTTATATCTTTTAAATACTTGTGCAATTATCCACTCTAAAGTTTTCTTAACAAATGGTGGAGTAATTTCTCTATTTTTAATATCTTCTCTGATATTTGTACCCATTTCAATAAAATATTTATTTGGAGTTATTCCTTCAATATTTTCTTTAGTTGGTTCATTAATATATGGGAAGGAATCTGGTAATATTTCATTAAATATAATTTTTCCAACAGTTGTAACTAAATATTTATTACTTTGTTCTTCCGTAAATAATTTATATTTAAACGACCTAACTGGTATAGCAATTCTGGTATGTAAAGTTATTTCTTTTCTTTCATAAGCCATTAAAGCTTCATTAGTATTTTTATAAACTTTACCTTCATTTTCTTCGCCAGCTTTTTCAATTGTTAAATAACAATTCCCTAAAACCATATCTTGCGAAGGTGTAACAATTGGTTTACCATCTTTAGGATTTAAGATATTAGAAGCCGATAACATTAAGATTCTAGCTTCCGCTTTAGCCTCTTCACTTAAAGGAATATGAACCGCCATTTGGTCTCCATCAAAGTCGGCATTAAATCCGGTACAAACTAATGGGTGTAATCTAATAGCTTTTCCCCCTACAAGTTTTGGTTCAAAAGCTTGAATACCAAGTCTATGTAAGGTTGGGGCTCTATTTAATAAGACTGGATGTTCGGTAATAACATCTTCTACAATATCCCAAACAGATTCATCACGCGCATCAATTAACTTTTTAGCTCCTTTAATATTATGAGCTAAGCCTCTTTCAACTAAACCGTGAATAACATGAGGTTTAAATAATTCTAGAGCCATTTCTTTTGGAATACCACATTGATACATTTTTAAATTAGGTCCTACAACGATAACACTACGACCAGAATAATCTACTCTTTTACCAAGTAAATTTTGTCTAAATCTACCTTGTTTACCTTTTAACATACTAGATAAACTCTTTAAAGGACGATTACCAGCCGCGGTAATACTTCTACCTCTTCTACCATTATCAAATAAAGAATCTACTGCTTCTTGAAGCATTCTCTTTTCATTTTGGACAATGATAGTTGGCGCTCCTAATTCTAATAACTT
>CANQOE010000105.1 GCA_947625315.1 uncultured Bacilli bacterium
ATCCTGTAGCGACTTTAGCACTTAAACGTTCAATATCATAGATTTCATATAGTTTTTCTCTTAATTCATCTTTTAGTAAAAACTCATTCATAAGTTTTTCTTGTTTATCATATCTATCTATTATTTTTTCTTTGTTTCTTAAGGGATTTAGTAACCAATTTTTAAGTTTACGAGAACCCATCGCGGTTTTAGTTTTATCAAGTAACCAAATTAAAGAATAAGTTCTTTCTTTTAATCTTAAAGTTTCAATTAATTCTAAATTACGAATAGAATGAATATCCATTTGTAAATAATCATCTTTATTAATAATATTAACTTTATTTAAGTGTTTTAAATCTTTTAATTCTAAAGTAACTAAATAATAAAGCAAATGTCTTAATCCTTGATTAACAGGAGTTGGAACACTGTTTATTAGTTCTTCATAACCTTCAGTTAAATAGTTTTCATTTACAGATACGGAAATAGAATAAGTATTTTTTAAAGTATTAATAAGTTCGATATCTTTATTATCAATTATAACTTCTTTAATATTTAAACTAAGTATTTCATTAATTAATTTTTCTTTTTGATGAGGTAAGCTTAAACTATTTACTTCACTAGTAGAAATATCGGCATAAGTAAGTAAATACTCATAGTTTAAATCAATTACCGAAGCAATATAATTATTATCATGAGCATTTAAAGATTCGGTAGAAGTTATAGAACCACTGCTTAAAACATCGATTACACCCCTTTTAACCATGCCTTTAGTTTTTTTAGGGTCTTCTAATTGTTCACAGATAGCGACTTTATAACCTTTAGCAATTAATTTATCAATATAGGGAGTTACAGCATGATAGGGAACACCACACATGGGAACTCTTTCTTTTAAACCAGCATTTTTACCAGTTAAAGTAAGTTCTAATTCGCGAGAACAAGTAATTCCATCTTCAAAAAATAATTCATAAAAATCCCCTAAACGAAAGAATAATAATTGGTCCATATGTTCTTTTTTGATTTCCACATATTGTTGCATCATAGGACTTAATTCATTAACATTGACATCTTCTAATTTCATACTACATCACTTATAGTTATTATAACAAAAAAACGCAGAAGAAAAAAGTAGCTTACGAAAGATTTAGAAAAATAAAAAGAACTTTGCCACCGCTTTTCGATATCAAAAGATCCCGAAGTGAAACGTCCAAAACGGACGGTGGTACAAGTTCTATATTGATAATATCATTATTTTAGTTTAATGGCAATTAATAAATGACATACTTAAAGTCCTGCAGTAATAAGTTTTAAGTTTTGTTTAAAATAATCAAATAAATTTGCTTTAATTAAATCTTCTTTAATTATTAAATTTATTTCTTCGATTATAGTACCTTCATTATTGATAACTTGGGCTTTACCAACAACACTGCCTGCTTTAAGACCCGCTTTAAGACTATCTGCTTGAAGATTAAAACTATAATTTTGAGCTTTTTTAGTAATACTTAAAATATCACTGGCATCATGTTCTAAATAGACTTTTACTTTATTAACTTTTCCATTTAAAACGGAAACTTCCCCAATAGCGTCTTCTTTTTTATGAATTAAATAATTTTTAAAAGAATTATAACCATAAGTTAATAAAGTTGTAGTATCTTTACTTCTTTCTTCGGCACTGGAAGCATTCATAACAACACTTATAAGCCGGAAGTTATTTTTTTTAGCGGTCGCGGTTAAACAATAACCAGCATCAGTTGTATAACCAGTTTTTAGACCATCTACGCCTTCATAAAATCTAACTAAACGATTAGTATTAACTAACCAAATTTGGGAACCATCTGGTTTAGTTAAATAATCTTCATAGATAGAAGTAAATTTTAAAATATCTTCATATTTTAATAATTCTTGAGCCATTTTGGCCATATCGCGCGCCGATGAGTAATGATTTTCACTATCTAAACCATGAGGATTGGCAAAATGGGTATTTTGTAAACCTAACTCTTGAGCTTTATTGTTCATCATTTCAACAAATGCTTCAACACTACCGCCGATTTTTTCAGCCATAGCTACGACAGCATCATTAGCACTAGCAACCGCGATAGTTCGTAGTAAAGCTTCAACCTTATATTCTTCTCCAGCTTGTAAAAATACTTGGGAACCCCCCATAGAGGCCGCATTACTACTAATGGTAACTTTATCATCATACTTTAAATTACCTTCATCTATTTGTTCCATGATTAAAAGCATACTCATTATTTTGGTCATACTAGCCATAGGTCGAGCTTCATCAGCATTTTTTTCATATAATATTTTACCACTTTTAGAATCAATTAAAATAGCACTGGTACTATTAAGACTCAAAGAATCTTCTGCGAATGCTTTTGGTATAAAACCAAACATCAATAAGAAAAGAATTATAAACTTTTTCAAATACTTCTAACACCTCTAGTAAAATGTATTAAATATTTTTAAAATTATGCTAAAATTAATTTTCTTTCGCGATTTAAATACTTTTCACTAATAGATATATAATCTTGCATACGATATTCAAAAGCTTCTAAAAATATTTGCATTAAACTACGTTCTTCTAAAGTAGGTAATCTTCTTTCTTTTGTAAATAGAAAGATTACTTTATTTAAGTGATAAAAAATATCTGGAGCATAATCATATATTAAATGTAAATAACTATGGCCAATAGAAGTTAATAATAAACCATTTTCTAAAGTTGGTTGTAAAGGAAACCCTAATATTTTTAATTCACTTTTAAAGATTAAATGATGGTAAGTTAAATTATTTTCTGGACTAACTTGATAGTTTAAAACATCGTAATTATTTAGAACATATAAATTCTTTAAAGTTGTAATTAACTTTAATTTACTTTTTCTTAATTCTTCATAATTAGATGGTTTTTTATTTTCTCTTACCATATACTACCCTCTCATATAATAATTTGCATAGTGAAACTTTTCATATTTATATTTCACTTAAATGATATCTAACCATTCTTGGAGTTAAATTTTAAAATGCTGCAATCTTGACTTGAGTAATAGTAGGTTTATCTAAAATTAATTTAATTAGACTTTGCCTCCTATCTTCTATAAATAATTATACTATATATTTAATATTTTTCCTAGCAAATTTCCTAATAAATTTCCTAATAAATTTCCTAATAAAACTTTCTTTATTCACTGTGATATAATATTTATCGGTGGTTAATAATGGGGTATTTAACAGAAGAAAAAATTAAATGATTATATTTATAATATAAACATTAAGTATGCAACACCTCTTAATGGTGATTGGGAAGTGGTACAACTTATTTTTAAAAAATTATCAATATCGATATACAATTTTTAAGACTTTTAATATACAAATTTTAAAAATGTTAATATAAAAAAATTAAATAATTTCTTACTTAATTTTTCTTTACTTTAACGGCTGTACCATAAGCAATAACTTCGGCAGCACCATTCATTACAGAAGATGAACCATATCTAATATTAATTATGGCATCCGCTCCTAAACTTTGGGCTTCATCAACCATTCTTTTAGTAGCTATTTGGCGTGCTTTAATCAACATATCAGTATATCCTGCAATTTCGCCACCAACAATAGTTTTCATTCCAGCCATTATATCACGACCTATGTTTTTAGATTGGACAACTGTTCCTTTAACTAAACCTAAAACTTCGGTTATTTCTTCGCCAGGTAAATAATCAATATTTACGAGCTTCATATTCTTCACCTCCCCTTATTTCTTTAATACGAGCAATTAAATTGTAGATAACTCCTAAGATGGGAAGAGCAAACATAATTACTAAGAATAAATAAATTAAGATAGGCATATCATCTTCATAAATATAAAGCATCGTAAATAAAACTATAAAGAAACCAAAAAAGATTATACATATAATACTAGTTAGAACTACACTTAATATTTCTTTAAAATCACTATGAATTTCTTTTTGTAATGTAAAACCATTTTTCTTTAATTTACCAACTATTTCACTATATTTAGCAATATCTAAATTAGTAATACTTTCTTTATTCTTAATTATTTCTTGACACATATTTTTAATTTTTAAAGTATTATTTTCAATATTTTCTAACTTTTTAATTTGGTCTTGCATACAATCAGTTAAAGTTAATTCATTAGCAAATAATTTTTTAATATCATTAATGGGAATATTTAATTCTCTTAAAAATTTTATTAATCTTAAAGTATCAACATCTTCTTTACTATAAGTACGATATTTATTAGCAGATTCCCGATTAGGATTTAGTAAACCTTCTTCTTCATAATATCTAATACTTTTTTTAGTTAAGCCTAATTTAATTGCTACTTCATGAATTTTCATTGCTTTTTCACCTCTTCGTTTATTAGTATAAGCTATAACCTAAGGTAAAAGTCAAG
>CANQOE010000106.1 GCA_947625315.1 uncultured Bacilli bacterium
AGGAATAACAAAATAAAATCATAATATCCTTGCTTTTATTATACAATTATCGGTAACATTTTAACTAATGATTAACATAAATTCTTTTTTAGCCCATTTTAAAAGCAATCTATCTAACAGTTAATAATTGAAATATTTGACATACTAGTCTATTTATGATATAATTTTACAAGTCGAAGGGGTTTGACAACTTATTAATATTTTAATAAATTAAGTATTTATCATTTACAAAATCAATATAATTTATTATAATATTAATAGTCACTAAAATAAAATTAATGAGGTGTGAAATTAAATGACTAAAAATAATAAACAAGAATTTGACTTGTTAGTTAAAGATATATTAGAAAATGAACACTTTTTAGAAACCAAAAAAGACTTACACCATGGTTCTAGTAAATATGAACATTGCTTAAGGGTTGCTAGAATGAGTTATCGTTTAGCTAAATTTTTCAAAGCCGATGTTAAAAGTGCTACTAAAGCTGGCTTACTCCACGATTTCTTTTTGGGAACTCGTAAAGAAAAACCTGAAAACTCTTACTTACGTCATCCTTTAACCGCCGCTTCTAATGCCAAAAAATACTTTGATGTTACGCCACTTGAAGAAGAAGCTATAAAAACGCATATGTTCCATCAAGTTCTTTTAAAAAAATTATTTCCTTTTATTAATCGCGAAGAAAAAGCTAGTATTAAAGAATTTAAACCTAAAAGTAAAGAGGGTTGGATTATATGTGCTTCAGACCTTTTAGTTTCGATAATTGAATGTGAACGTTTCCAATTTACTTATGCGGCGAATGTTGCGTTAATTCTTATCTTTAATATTATAATGTTTAAAAATTAGGGTACTTTATGTATACTCTTTTTTTTCTTGTTAAATTCTTAAAAATATGATAAAATATTAACGTTTAAAGAAAGAGGGTTATTTATCATGAAATGTGTCTGTTTAATTGGTAAACCAAATGTTGGTAAATCAACTATTTTTAATAAACTAATTAAAGATAAGAAAGCCATTATTATGGATGAAGCCGGTATTACAAGAGACCGGATTTATGGTGTTGTAAATTATAGTGCTAAATCTTTTTCTTTAATTGATACCGGGGGAATAACCCTTGATAAACTAAATTTTAATGCCGAGATTAAAATGCAAGCCGAATTAGCTATTGATGAATCCGATACTATTTTATTTGTCGTCGATACTAAAGTGGGAATAGATGCTACTGACCTTTATATTAGCTCTTTACTTAAAAAAAGTCATAAAGATGTAATAATCGTAGCTAATAAAGTAGATAACCCTAAAGACTTAGAAAAAATTTACGAATTTTATGAACTAGGTTTTACCAATATTTTCCCTGTAAGTGGGGAACATAATCGGGGCTTTAAAGAATTATTAGATTATTTAATAAAAGATATTCCTCAAACTTTAGAAAATCCTAATCCCATTCCGCGTTTATGTATAATAGGTCGTCCTAATGTTGGTAAAAGTAGTTTACTAAATGCGTTATTAAATGAAGAAAGAGCCATTGTTAGTTCTATCGCGGGTACGACTAGAGATTCTATTGATACCAAATTTACATACAACAAAAAAGAATACATTTTAGTAGATACTGCTGGTATGCGTAAAAAAGGGCGGATTTATGAACAAGTTGAACGTTTTAGTTATCTGCGCAGCGCAAAAGCTATCGAAGAAGCTGATGTTGCCATCGTTGTCGTTGATGCTCAAGCAGGTATCATTGAACACGATAAACACATTTTAGGCTATGCTCTAAATTCGGGTAAAGGCGTTGTTTTAGTCGTTAACAAATGGGATACTATTCCAAGTAGTGAAACTGCTTATAAAACTTGGATGGATAAACTAAAACAAGACTTTAAGTTTGCTTCTTTCTTACCCATAGTCTTTTTATCTGCGAAAACCAAAAAACGTTTATCTACTTTAATGCCGGCCGTTTTAACTTCTTTAGAAAATAATTCCAAAGAAATTAAAACTAGCACTTTAAACAGTGTTATCTCAACTGCCGTAAGTTTAACACCTCCACCAAGTTTTAAAGGTAAACGTCTTAAAATTTATTTTGTTAGTCAAACTGGAACTAAACCTCCTAAATTTACTTTTCATGTCAATAATAAAAGTTTAATTCATTTTAGTTATGAACGTTTCTTAGAAAATCAAATTAGAGAAAACTTTGATTTAACCGGAACTCCCATTATTTTACAATTTAAAAATAAAACCGAAGATTGACATTTTCCTAAATTTGTTATATCATTAATTTGGTGAATAAGTATGACAAAAAACAATATAAATTGTATAACTAAATTAAAAAATCTTCGGGAAAAACAAAATTTAACTTACCAAGAAATCGCTGATATCTTATCTATTAGTAAATCTTACTATTGGCAAATTGAAAATGGTCTTCGTTCTTTAAAATATGAACTAGCCCTTAAAATAGCCCAAATCTTTGAAACTAAACCCGATGCTATTTTTTATGATTATTATAACAATCTTTAATTTTTCGCATATTTTATTATGAGGGTGATATTATGTTTAATGACTCATTCTTTAAAAAAGTTGAGAAAAAAACTAAAGTAGATAAAAATACCATTATTGATTTAGCTAAAAAACTACAAAATGGTAATATGAAAGATGAAAATACTTTAAATGAAGTAATAGATACTCTAAGTAAAATGACTGGTAAAAAAGTAAATCCGGAATTAAAAGAAAAAATAATTCACAAAGTTGTTAGTGATGAAGTACCTTCTAATGTTGATAAAATGTTCTAAAAATAGCATTTTTTTACGAAAATTAATCAATTAATGACGATTTAATTTGCAAAATTTGTAATTTTCTGTTATAATAAGCACTAGGTGGAGATATTATGGAACAAATTACTAATTTAGAAGAGTTTTCTAAAACTTTAGAAAATATTAAATATGGTTGGTTAGATATTAACAAAAATATTTATTATACTGATGAAAAAGGTTTTAAAAAGAAATATACCTTATCTACACCCGAAGAAGTATTATCTAATCAAGTTGGAACTTGTTATGATTTAGTTGAATTAGAACGTCATGAATTAAAAAACTTAAATATTAAAGCTAATTCCTATTTTATGATTTATTATGAATCTAAAAGAAATTATAATCATACCTTTTTAGTATACGAAGCTAATGAGAAGTTTTATTGGGTAGAATATGCTTTAGAACATTATCGCGGTATTCATGAATATGATTCTTTATTTGATTTATTGACATCTGCTCGGGAAGAATTTAAAAAGAGTTATGGTATTAAATATATGGATTTAGATTACTTATGTATTTATAAATATAAAAAGCCTAAATTTCATATAGGCTTAAAAGATTTTATTAAACATTGTGAAAATGGGGAAAATGTTATTATTTAATCTTCAAAAATTAAGAGGGAATTAATCTTAATTTTTTTTGTACTATTTTTAGGCATTTCTAATATTTTTGTATCTTTAGCTTTATTATTTATTTTAATTATTCTATTCTTATCTAAATTTTCGTATTTATATATAACGGTATTATTATTATCTAAACCAACAATATCAATGTTTTCTTTCATAAAAAAGGTATGAATAGAATTACAATTTAGAAAAAGCATACCATAGTTAATATTTTGTACTCCTATTAAACCCATTAACCGTTTATAAAAAGTATTAGCTATTTTAATTTCGTATTTTTTATTATTAGTTGTTAAATACATATTATCACCTATCTTAATTTTATCATAAAATATTTAAAATATGAACTAATTTTACACAATTCCAATATCTACATCCGGAGTATCTCTATTAATTTCCACAACTATTTGAAAAGCACCCCCAATTAAGAAGAGTAAAGCGGCGATTAAAGCTACATGTTTAATAATCACTTCTTTATTAGAAGCATTACTTCTTAATTCTCTAATTTCTTGATAATTTTGTAAAACAAAATATAAATAGATAAAAAAAGCTACACAAAATAAAGTAATATTTAAAGTTTTAAATAGTTTTTGTTTGCTTAAATCTCCTGTTAAAACATAATTTTTTTCATAACTATTGGAAAGTAAAGCTCCAATAACAATAAAAAAGTAGATAATCCAAATTAAATCTTCTCTTTTTATTTGTTCTAACTTTTTTCTAATATCCATACTAAATTATATTAATGAAGTAAATAAACTTGAATAAAACTAAAAAATGTGGTAAATTAATAATAGCAAAGGAGTAAGAAAATAGAATGAAAAGTCAAGAAAGTCGTATAGGGGGGGGTTATTAAATAGAAAGAAAATTCTATTAATAGCTCTATTAATAATCTTTATCGGGGGAATAATTGGTTTA
>CANQOE010000107.1 GCA_947625315.1 uncultured Bacilli bacterium
GAGAAATTGCAAATATTTTAAATGTTAAACGAAATACTTATTCTATGTGGGAAACAGAAAATGATATTATACCTTTAAAAAAATTAATTAAAATATCAGAATATTTTAATGTTTCTATTGATTATATTTTAGAATTAACAGATTTATATCAATACGATAATATAAAAAAATTTGATTACAATTTATATTTAAAAAGAATTAAATTAGTCAGAAAAAATAATCATACTTCTCAAAAAGAACTAGCCAATTATTTAAATACCACCAATAGTGTTATCTCTCGTTATGAAAGTGGTAAAACATTTATTTTAACTCTATTTTTAAAAGAATATGCTATTTTTTTTAATGTTTCTTGTGATTATTTATTAGGCAAAAAAGAAAATGAAACTAGAATTTAGTCCTTTTTTAATCTCCTAGTAGAAATTTCTACTCTATTATCATAATCTATTAATCTATGTAGCTTTTCTTCATAATCATCTCTTGTGTCTATTATATATTCATCTATTGTTTCTATACATTCATAGTCAACTAAAGTAGAAGTTTTTAAATTTTCGTAATCAAAATCACTGAAATAACCAAAAGTAAGCTTGTCTTTATTATTTATTAAATCTTCTTTAGTTAAGTAAGGCATTTTAAGACGTTCATATGTTTCCATGCCAAAGGTTTTTAAATAAGGAGGAAGATATTCATATATTTCAACAAATAAACGTTTTTGAAGATTTTGCCAAATGTTTTTAGATGGATCATTTTTAGGTAATATACGAAAAAAACAATCATCTAAAATAGAATAAAATAAATCTTCAGAGTTATGTTCTACTTTTAGGCCAATAATATTTTTAATTCCGGTATAAGAATTATGAGTATGTACCTCTACAAGCCACGCGGCATATAAATCTAATGTTTTATATACTTTATTCATAAATAATTCCTTCAAGATATTTTTCGATACATTTTTTGCTAGGTTTATATAAATTTTGAGGAAGATTATTTAAATCAAACCATTTCCATTCCAAAATAGTTTCTGGTTCCATAACTTTAATTTCCCCAGTATATTCTTTTACTATAAACCCGGCATTAACAAAATGAGCAGTTTTAGTCATATCATCAGATATACATAAAAAATCAATTTGAGTGGCTTTTAGGCTTGTTTCTTCTTCTAGTTCTCTTTTAGCGGCATCAACTAGCTTTTCCATAAATTTTACTTTGCCACCTGGCATAGTCCATGTTCCCTCGCCAGATAGTTCACTGCCTGCTTTTTCTTTATCAGAATTTCTTAATCCTAATAATATTTTATTATCTTTTAGAATCATTACACCTACACCAACACCTGGTTTCATTTATATCACCTCTAAAAGTATTATAACATTTAAAATATTTATTATCAACTTAGGTATAAAATATTTATCATATTTCTAAATTTTATTATAAAAACAATATTTAAAGCAGAAATTAGGCTAGTATTTATTTTAAAATTGTGTTATTATTAGTTTAGTTGAGCATTAAGAGTTGTCCTTAAATGCTTCAACTTCATTTTATTGACACATTGAAGCATATAAAGATGCTCAATGTTTTTTTAATAAGTAGAATTACTTCAAACCTAAACTTCATATTACCACCTTCTTCCAACCAAAACCCCCATTAGAAAGTTTTAGTAGTTAAAAGTTAAATATAAGTTGAAACATTGTCTCTTAACGCTCAAGAATTATTTTAAAATATAATTAGTAACTATGCAAGAAAAATCGTTCGACAGATTTCGACAAACCAATTTAAGACAAATAAAAAAGTAGCAATCGGCTACTATTTTTCATTGTTTAAACCATATTTACGGTTGAAACGGTCTATTGCACCAGTTTTCTTAACTTTACCTTGAGCTCCAGTATAGAATGGATGACATTCACTACAAATTTCAACTTGAATGTTTTCTTTAGTTGAATGAGTTTTGAATGAAGCACCACAAGCACAAGTTATAGTTGTTTCTTTAACTTCTGGATGAATTCCTTTTTTCATTATTTACCTCCCGCCATATCAAAATTTTTGACATAGTAATTTGTTTGTCTATAGTATTATATCATAAATTTAAAAGTTTACAACTATTTTTTATAATGTTTTAATTATTTCTTGATAAATAGCTTTATGACCTAAATAATTAAGATGATAACTTTCATTACTTAGATAATATTCTTTATTAGCTAAGATATTATTAATATCTAGGAAGATAAAATTATTAGATAAAGTTAAATCTCTTATGATAGCATTTAATCTTTCAATAGTATATGCATCATATTTATGGGCTGTATATAAACCGAGAACAATGACTTTTTTTTGATTTAACATTTTAATCATACTCAATAATTCTTGAAAATTAGTTTGAAATTCTTGGCGATAACTACTATTAATTTTAGAGATATTTAGTTCATCCATACCTATAGCAATTGTTAAAATATCGGCATCATTAATGGCATGTTGAATATTTATTTTTTCATTTTTTAAAGTTAGTGTTTTATTTTCTTTTATTTCATAGATTAAATCTTTAATGGTTTGATTGGGTTTAGCAAAAGTAGGAATGTAACGCTTGAGTTTATGATTAGCTACATAATAGTTATGAAGATAATCATTAAAAGAATAACCTTCTATGCCATAAGAAGTCATACCTAAAGATAGGCTATCACCAATAGATACTAAAGTTACATCATTACTTTTAGTATATAAATAAATAATTATACATATAATTGTAGATAAAATACATAAGATAAAGAGTTTTTTCTTCAAAAGATTACCCCCATAAAAAAAATATAGCTTGTTATACTATATTTCTTTAATAGTTATTTTAGCACCAACTTGTTGTAACTTTTTATCAATGTTTTCATAACCTCTTAAGATATGTTCAACATCCGTGATAATGGTTTTACCTTCAGCGATTAAACCGGCGATAACAAGAGAAGCTCCTCCACGAAGGTCGGTCGCTATTACTTCACATCCCTTTAGAGGGGTTGGGCCTTTAATCGTAGCCGTCATATTATTAACTGTTATATTTGCGCCCATTTTATTGAGTGATGGGACATGCCCCATGCGATTTTCCCAAATAGTTTCTTCAAAAACAGATGTGCCATGGCTTTGGGTTAGTAAAACGCTCATCGGTTGACCTATATCTGTTGGAAAGCCAGGATAGACTGCGGTTTGAATATCAATAGCTTTTAAGTTAGGGCTTTTAGAAATTGTAAGTGAATTATCTTTAATAGTAAATTTAGACCCCATTTGAGTTAATTTATCAGTTAAAGCTTTGATTGTTGTTGGGTCAATGTTATTAATGGTTAAATTATCCCCAATTAGAGCCCCTAAAATAATGTAAGTTCCAGCTTCAATCCGATCAGGTAATACTTTAATGGTGGCTCCTTTTAATTCTCGATTTTCTATTCCTTTAATAGTTATAGTATCGGTTCCTGCTCCTGTAATGTTAGCTCCCATATTGATTAGAAAATCAGCAATATTAATAATTTCGGCTTCTTTAGCAGCATTATGAATAACTGTTGTCCCTTTAGCATAAACACTGGCAAACATTAAGTTAATTGTAGCCCCCACAGAAGCAAAGCGTAGATTAATATCTGTTCCTATTAGTTCATCTGCATCTAAAATATATTTATTTTCTTCAATAGTTACTCTAGCTCCTAGAGCTTTAAAGCCATCAAGATGAATATCAATAGGACGCGAACCAATATTACAACCTCCGGGAATATAAATTTCAACATGTTTTTCTTTACCTAATAAAGCTCCCATAAAATAATAAGAAGCGCGGAGACGGGAAGAATATTTCTCGGCAATTAAACTATTTTTTAAATTTGTCGTATCAATAATTAATTCATCATCATTTAAAGTTACCTCACAATTTAAAATTTTTAAAATATCAATTAAGGCATCTCGGTCGGAAATATTAGGAACATTAGTAATTATTGATTTACCTTTGGCTAATATGGAAGCTGGTATTAAAGCTACAGCACTATTTTTGGCGCCTCCTATATCTATTTTACCAGTTAATATATTTTGACCTTCAATTATCATTTGTTTCATGTTTAACACACCCTTACTTCTAATTTATAAGAATAGGCTCTTATAATATCTTTTATGATTAATTTTATATTTGGTGCTAAATATTAAGCTAGTAATAATATATCTTAAAGGTTTGGTTTTGTCAATTCTTATTTTAGCTTTTAAAGAAAGTTGTGTTAAACTTTATGACTGATTAATGTATTCAGCATATGCAATATTTAAATCAATAGGCATTTTAATAGAG
>CANQOE010000108.1 GCA_947625315.1 uncultured Bacilli bacterium
ATTTAATTTCTATTTTACAATATTTTTTATTAAATGTCCAAAATTTTGTGTCCTAATATCTATTCTAGCACCAATATGAATGTAAAAAATAAACTTGAAAGTATAAAATAATTAAAGAAAAAAAATTAAATTTTTTCTCAGAAAAATTATTTTATAGAGATCCAAAAAAAGAAATTTTACAATTTTTAAATGATTATCCAGCCAAATATATTACACTATTAGAAACAAAAAAATCGTTGGATGTAAAAAAGTAATTTTAAAGTTTTAAAAAAGACATATTAAAAAAAGTTAATAAATTTAATCTATTTACTAGAAGCCGCATCAATTGCTATAGTAAATGAAGAAAAAAATTAAGCGAAAATGCCAAAAATCAATATTATATTGATATCCAAAGATTACAAAAAGCTGAAAACTAAAGAAAAACCTTCAGAAAGAAGTATGTAAACTAGAGTATTATATCGATGTTTTTTTATAAATTAAATACGAAGTATTTCAATAATTAATTAAAAACGTTATAATTATAATTAGTAACTTAATTTAACTTTTTCTATTAAGTACTATAATATTTTTAATGGAGGAATATAAATGTTCATAATAATTATTCTAATAATTTTTGCTTTGATTAGCTTATTATCCTATTATCTTTATTATGAAAATAATAAATTACAAACTAATAATTATTTAATTGTAAATGAAAGAATACCTAAAGAATTTAATAATTACAAAATAGTTCAAATATCCGATTTTCATAATACTAAATCTAAAAAACTTATTAATGATTTAGTTAGAGAACTTAAAAACATTAAACCTAATATTATTGTATTAACAGGAGATTTTATTGATCCTAAAAAATCAAATATTGATGCTCCATTTGCATTTATAAAAAAAATAAAAGATATTGCTCCTATTTATTTCATCGCCGGCAACCACGAAGCCATAGCGAAAAATTATGATGAATTAAAAGACAAATTAATACAAAATAACGTTATTATTTTAAATAATAAAGCTTTAACTATAAATATTCAAAACGCTAAAATTAATTTATTAGGAATTTTTGATCCCTTATTTAATTATCACACTTGTCAAGATGATGCAACTATAATCAACAATTCTATCCAAACCATAAATTATGACTATAACAATTTTAGCATTTTATTATCCCATAGACCAGAATTATTTGCTATATATGTTGAAGCAAATCTTGATATAGTATTAACTGGACATGCTCATGGAGGCCAAATTAGAATACCATTTATAGGAGGCTTAGTAGCTCCAAATCAAGGTCTATTTCCCAAATATACAAGTGGTGAATTTAAAAAGAATAAAACTACAATGATTGTAAGCCGAGGGATTGGCAATAGCATTTTCCCTTTTAGAATAAATAATCGTCCCGAATTAGTGGTTTTGAATTTATATAATAAATAATCTTTAAAGTTAAATTTTTTAAAGTAATCTATACTCTTAATTAAATATATGTTACAATATTATTAGAAGGTGATTAGAACGAAAAATAAGATAATAGCTTTTTTATTATTAACCATTTTAATAATAGGTTCTACCGGATGTCGTAAAACACTAAATTATATAGGTCAAGAATCAAAGAAAATAATAACAAACACTGATGTTACTTTATCCATTAAAGAAAATACTTTAACAAATACAGAAGCAACTTTAATATTAAAAAATAATAGTAATGAAAAATACCTTTATGGAGATGTTTATGCCATAGAAGTCAAACAAGATGATAAATGGTATGAACTAACCACAGAAACTATATTTAACTTTCCTTCAACTTTTATAAACGCCTATGAAAGTACCGAAATTGAACTTAATTGGGAAAACGTTTTTGGTAAATTAAAAAAAGGCACCTATCGAATTATTAAAAACCTAACCTCAAATGATAATGCCCAAGGTTTTAATATTGCTGTAGAATTTAGTATTAAATAATTGCTAGAATTTTAAGCATAAAAAAAACTATTTTAATAGTCTAAGTTAAAATAGTTTTTTATTTTAAAGCATTGATTAAAGAATCTACCCCTACCGTAGCTACAACAATACCAATAACTATGGCAAATACTATGAATGCACAAAAATATGATCTTGCAAAATTTTTAACATTAACATTTTTTGCACCTATAGCATAGCAAATTACAAATATTAAACCTATAATTGGTAAAGCAAATAAAATTTGATAGCCAAAATAACCCCACATACTTATTGGTTTATATTCGCCTGAACCATTTACTTCTTTATTCATTAGTTCCTCCTTTTTTATATTATATAATAAATTTTAATTAATTTAAAGTCTTTTACCCTAACTTATCACCATTATTTACCTCTTTATCAGGTTTAATTAATACTACACCTTTTTCACTATAAATTCCTAAAACTAAGACCTCAGATATTACATTAGCCACTTGTCTGGGCTCTAAATTAACTATGGCCAAAATTTGTTTATTAATTAAATCTTCTATCTTATATAATTCCGTAATTTGTGCCGAAGAAGTTTTAACACCTATTTCTTTTCCAAAATCAATTTTTAATTTATAAGCTGGTTTTTTAGCCTTTTCATTTAAACTTGCTTCAACAATTGTTCCAACTCTAATATCTAAATTTAAAAAGTCTGTAATCTTAGCCATTATTATCACCAATTTAATTATACTAAACTTTTTCTATAAATTCATTACTATTCTTTAATTATTTAAGTAAATTTAAATAAGCTTTAACCATTTTTCTATTTTCATTATCAATATCATAAATTAATAAATCTAACCTATCTTTATGCAGATTATAATTATAAAGAAGTTTATTTAAGCCATCTTCATACTCTTTTTTTAACCTATTATAATTATCTATCCTACTCTTATTATTTAAACTAACTTTTTTTATTTTATTATTTAATCTATCTTTATAACTAACAAATAAAATGTCAATTACATGATGATAATAAAAATTACTCCAAATTAACTTGCGATAAAAATTAAAAAGTTCATTTACATTATTAGAAATATTATAGCCTATAAATTGCATATTTTCTTTAAAAATAGTTACACATGTTACCTTAAACTCTTTTAAATAATATTTTTTAAAATTATTCACATTCCATTTCTTTTTACTAACCAAAAATTTTGGCTGTGTTTTTAATAACATAATAATACTTGCTTCATAATAATTTAAAGGTGCAAACATATACTTAAAAAAACTAATAAAATTTTTTAAATTATCTAAAAACTTATCTTTATCTATTATTTTAGTTATTAAAGAATCCAAGACATCACTTTCTAATATTTGATAAATTAATGCCCCATTTTTAAGCTTACTTAAAGCTAAAGATTTTAGAGCTTCTTTTTCTTTCATTATAAATACCTCGCCCCTATTATTTTACCAACTCTTTTAGTCTTTATTCTTTTAATCTTTATAACTCTATTTTACTCCATTTAATTTATTTTTTCAATTAATAACTGAATTTTAATCATTAAATTAATGAGAAAATAGTATAAAGGTGATTAAGATGGTCAAAAATAATAAAGAAAGGAATACTATGAATAAAGAAAATGAAAAATATATTTACAAAGTAGTTGGCGAAAATTTAAAAAGAATTAGAAGAGCTAAAGGTTATAGTGTTGTTAAATTATCTATGGAAAGTAATTATTCGGAAGGTTTTATTCGCAATATTGAAAGTCCTAGTTATCTGCAAACATTTAGCTTAGGAACTATTTATCATTTAGCTCAAATCTTAAATGTTCCTATAACCGACTTTTTTCAAGAATAAAAAAACAAGATCTTTTTTAAAATCTTGCTTTTTTATTTGTTATATTTTAAATATTTTAGAGTTCTTTTTAGAAATTTTTAAGATTGTGTATATAGCTGCTGCCCCAATAGGAACGATAAATAAACCATATTCTATACCAGTATCAGGATTTTCTGGTTTACTACTACAAGCACTCATATAAGCATCATAACTAACAGAAGCCCCATTATTATCGAAATAATATTTGTCATCTATAACGGCACACTTATAACTAAAGCATTGTTCTAGATATTTTTCTTCACTAACAACTCCCCCATTTTTACCATAATATGTTCCATTGATAACTTGGCAAGATATTAGTTGAGGTTCTTCTTTTCTAGTTTCTTCGACAACACTAGGAACAAAACTTGCTTCACATTCTTCATCACTTAAATTACCTGTAAATAATAATGTTGCTACACTAAACGTTCCAGTATGGGT
>CANQOE010000109.1 GCA_947625315.1 uncultured Bacilli bacterium
AGAAACAGAACTATATACAGGAACAATAGAAAAAGAAGGAACTAAAGAATTCGAATTAAAAGAATGGGTAGAATATAATGCAACCAAAGAAGAAGTAATAAATAAAAGATATGAAAACCAAATAAAAGTAGAAGTAAATCCTGAAATAAAACCACAAGAAAGTGATATAAGAATAACAATAGAAGATAAAAAAGCAACAATAGAAACAAAAGAAGAAAACTTAGAATATTGTATAGGAAGAACAAATAAATGTAATAACTATGAAACACCATTAGAAGGAAATGAAATAGATTTAGAAGATGAAGGGAAAAAGATAATCTGTGTAAAAGATGCCAACCAAGAAATATGCAACACTGGAGGAAACTATTATGGAGAAGGAACAAAAGATAATCCCTATAAAATCCAATATATCGAAGATTTAGTAATGTTAAGTAATAAAACAAACTATGGAACTTCATATGAAGGAGAATATTTTAAATTAACTAGAGATTTAGCCTTTCAAAACATAAATGATTATAAAACAAGAGATGAAGAATTAAAAGACCAATTAACTAATAAAAGTGGCAAAGGATTTACCTCAATAGGTGAAAATGTATATATATCTACAGGCCCAACAATATATTTTGGAGGAACATTTGATGGAGGAAATAATAAACTATCCAATTTATATATTAATAATTCAATAAATCATAATATAGTAGGATTTTTTGGAAATATAAAAAATGCGACAATTAAAAATATAACTATAACTGGTGATATATCTACTAGTATAGCGAGTACTCTTGGAGGTATAGCAGGAGTCTCTTATAATTCACATTTAGATAATATTATTAGTGAAGTTAATATAACAAGTAATAATGGAAGTTGGTCAAATGGAGGTTTAATAGGAACAGGATATACTAATAGTGAAATAAATAATTCAATTAATAAAGGAACAATAAAAAATAGTGGTTATAGTGGCGGATTAGTAGGTTCACTAGCTGTAGGCGCTACTTTAACAATCAATAATTGCCGTAATGAAGGAAATATTATTCAAGACTTAGGGAATTATGCTGGAGGAATAATTGCAAGAGCACCTGAAAATACTACCATTATTATAAAAAATTCTTCAAATTCGGGTGATGTTATAAAAAATGATTATCAAACTGGATCTAATGGCTTAGGAGGTTTTATTGGTCGTACTTATGGATTAATTACAATTGAAAACTCATACAATGAAGGAGATATAAAAAATGAATATACTACTTATGAAAGTGATGCTTCTATATCTGTTGGAGGTTTAATTGGCAATAAATCAGGAGAAAATACAACCCTTAAAATTAGTAATTCATATAATATTGGTGAGATAAGTGGTGGAAATAGAGTCGGAGGTTTAGTTGGTTATAATACAGGAGGACCTATTACTTATATTGATAAATGTTATAATACAGGAAATGTTAAATCAACAATTATTGCTGGAAGTTCTGCAACACGTGTTGGAGGCTTAGTTGGCTATAATAATGGGGCTTCTATATACATTTTAAATTCTTATAATACTGGAGAAGTAAGTTCAGTTAAAAGTTCTGCTTCAGGTTTAATTGGAGGAAATGTTAGCTCATCTGAGATATCTAAAAGTGTAATTCTAAACTCTTATAATTTGGGTAATATTAGTAATCCTAATTTTCTTACTAATGGAATATCAATAATTCAAAATAATGAGACCATTATAAATAATGTCTTTAATTTAGGAGAAGTAATAAGTGGTACAAATAATTATGAAATTAGTTATATAGATGATGGAAAAAAATATAGTATAACAAATGCTTATTATAAAACAGGAACAATATCAAGTAATGTAACAAACATAGGAACATCAATGAATGAAGCAGATATGAGATCTGTTACTTTAGTAAATCAATTAAATGATAATTTAAAAAGTATAAATTTAAATCAAATAGATAATAGTTTAGCAAATTATACATTATCAACTTGGTATTTATCAAATGAAGGTTATCCTACTTTAAATAATTAAAAAGTAGAAAAAATTCTACTTTTTTATTTGCTTAATTCTTAAATATTATGTATAATTAATATATGAAGGTGGTTATATGCCTAAATTAATATGTTTAATTTTAACTATAATATCGGGTTTATTCTTTTTATTAGGTTATTTAATCAATAAATTAGCTAATAACAATGAACATTTTAATCATTATAGTATTGCTATATCTTTTGTTATTATGCTTGGTTTAGTCTTTACGCATTTATTACCTGAAGCTTTAGAATTATATAAAGATTATATAATAATTATAATCTTTAGTTTATTAGGTTTCTTAGTTTTAAAATTATTAGATATCTTTATTCCAAGTCATACGCATCATCATCAAGAAAAAAATGATAATAAAAAAGAACATAATTCTCATATTACTCATATTGGTACTATAACTATTATTAGTTTAATTTTACATAATATTTTAGAAGGTTTTGCTATCTTTAGTTTAAGTGATATAAATATAAGTATAGGTTTCTTAACATCTATAAGTATTGCTTTACATAATATTCCTTTAGGTATTCAAATATTTAGTTCTCTAAATATTAAAGAACATAAATTACTTACTATTTCTTTAGTCTTATCTAGTTTAATTGGAGGCATTATCGCCTTAATTATTGGTAATGTTTCTTCGTTAATTTTAGCTATTATTACATCTATTACTATGGGCATGTTATTTTATATTGCTTTACTTGAATTATTACCCGAAATAATTAAAAATTTTAAACATAAAGAAATAAAAATAGGTTTACTTACTGGTTTAATTATCAGTGTAATTGCTTATTTTATATAGGAGGTTATAAATGAAAAAAGTATTAGTTACGGGGGCTGCTGGAGCCATTGGTCAAAAAGTATTAAAATATTTATTAAGTGAAGGTAAATATGAAATCACTGCTTTAGATTTACGAACTAAAAAATCTTATAAAGCCTTAAAAAAATATCGTAAAAGAGTTAATATTATCTATGGTGATATCAATGACCATATCTTAATTGAAGCTTTAGTTAAAGACCAAGATTTTATTATTCATTTAGCTAGTATTATGCCTCCTTTCGCCGACATTAAGAAAAACTTAGGTTATGCTGTTGAATATAAAGGAACCGAAAATATTATTAAAGCTATTAATTATTATAATCCTAATGTCTATTTAGTTTATGTTTCATCGACAACTATTTATGGTAATGTTAAAAGTGCTAAAGTTACTTCTAAATTAAATATTGGGGAACTAGATTATTTTGCTCAAACTAAAAGAGATGTTGAGTCTATAATTAAAGAAAAATTAGCTAATTATACCTTAGTTAGATTACCTTTAATTTTAACTAATCCTAAAAATAATGCGTTTATGTATAACATTAAAAGAAATTTAATCGTGGAAAGTATCACCGATAATGATGCTGCTTTCCTATTAGTTAAATTATTAGAAAAGAAAGAAAAATATTTAAAATGTACTTTAAATGCCAGTGGGGGAGATGCTACTAAAGATAAATATGCTAATATCTTAGCTAATGTTTTAAATTATTATGGTCTAAGTTTTAAATATTTAATTTCTAAATTCTTTGTAGATAAAAACTTTTATTCTCCTTTTCTAGAAGATACTACTTCTTTAGAAGAAGATATTGAATATCGTAGTGAATCTTTAACTAGTTATTATTTAACTATTAAAAGGATTAATAAAAAAAGATTTTTAAATCGCTTATTAGCTAAACCTATCGTATTTATTTTAAGGCATAAAAAATGAGAGGTTTAGTATTAGAAGGTGGGGGAGTTAAAGGTTCTTATCAAGCAGGAGTATATATGGCTATGTATGAATATGGTCTTAATTTTGATGGGGTAGTTGGTACTTCTATTGGGGCTATTAATGCCGCGGTTATTGCTTCTGGTAAAGGTCATCATCTGGCCGATATTTGGCGTAAACTTGATTTAGGTAATATTTTTGGTTTTTCGCCTACTTTTGTTAAAGCAGTTAATAATAAAAAGTTTGATTTAAACTTCTTATATCAATTATTTATTGCTTCTTATAATGTTTTAAGTAATAAAGGTATTCCCTTAAAAGGTCTTAAAGAAGTAATTACCAAATATGTTGATATAGATTATATTTTAAAAAATAAAAT
>CANQOE010000110.1 GCA_947625315.1 uncultured Bacilli bacterium
GAGACTAAAAGAACTTTTTAATCTCTAAATTAATTATCATAGATTGGTGACTTTACACAAAGTTTTTTACACTCTCAAATATGACGTGAGCCATATTTTTTTATTCTGTCCTTAATGCTTCTACTGGGTCTTTTTTACTTGCCATTTTCGCTGGTATTAATCCAGCAATCATTGTTAATAAAGTACTAATTAATATTAATACTATTGCTCCCACTAATGGTAATTTAGAAATATTATTAACATTTGTTAAATTATGAATTATTGCATTTATTGGAATATTTAAGACTAATGTAACTATTATTCCTAAAATACCTGCCGATGCTCCAATTATTAAAGTTTCGGCATTAAATACTCTTGATATATCTTTTTTACTAGCTCCAATACTTCTTAAAATACCAATTTCTTTGGTTCTTTCTAGTACCGAAATATAAGTAATAATACCAATCATTATCGAAGAAACTACTAAAGAAATACTTACAAAAGTAATTAAAACATAACTTATAATATCAATAATTGAAGAAACTCCACTCATCATCACGGCAATAAAATCAGTATAATTAATTTTATTTTCTTCACTTGCATCTTTGTTATAATCACTTATTAGATTACCAATACTTTCTTTACTATCAAAATCTTTAGCATATATATTTATCGTACTTGGTTTTTCTAAATCAATAATTCCTAATTTTTTTAAATTAGTATCATAAGTAGCATTAGCATTTTCTTGATAATTTTTAATTAACTCTGCTAATTCTTGTTGACTTAAAGTAGCCATATAAGCTTTTTCTTGATTACTTAAATTTTCTAAAGAAAACTCTTTATCACTAAATTCTTTATTGGTAAATACATTAATATCTTTATTATTTAATTGCTCTTTAGCAATATCTGTTTCATTAATTTTATTAATAACATATTTAGTTAAATCAGAAGTATATAACACTCCTCCATAAGCATCGATATTATTCATCGTTTCATTTTTAGGTTTTATTATACCTACAATTTTTAATTCTAAAGCATTATCTAACAATTTATTAACAAATTTTTCATCATCACTTTTATCTACCCACATTTTATTTTCTTTTTGGTAATAATCCGTATTTAATAAAACTTTAAACTTAACATTTAATAAATCTTGATAATCAAAAACTTGTTCTTCAACGTCTTTAATTTCTTCGCCATTTAAAATTGCTTTATAGTTATTTACTAATTCATCACTATCAAGTAAACCAATAGAATATAAAGCATAATCGGAAATATAATTATCTTTATTAACTAGTAATACTACTTCGTCATAATTCTCCGGTAATCTACCATCAACAATACTATATTGATCTTTAACCATTTCTTTATTATCTAACATTTCACTAAAAGCATTATAGTTACTTTGGCCACCACTAAATAAAGAACTCATTTCCATCATACTTTGCATTCCCAGTTTCTCGGTTATTTGCTCGGGATTAACTTTAACATATTCGTCTTCATTTTCTTTATAAATATTTAGATCTAAATTATAACTATATTGAATATTATTCGCATATTCTTGAAATTTATCTTTATTATTTAATAAGTATTTACGAAATTCTTCTAAGTTATTTTTAACTGTCCCTTTTCCCATTAAAGATAACATTTCATTAGTTAAGTTTTGGGAATGAATTTTATTATCCGAAATTTCTTTATCTTCACCTCTTAAACCTTCCGCGGCCTCTAGTAAAGCAGAAGTATCCATAGTTTGTTCTTGAATAGTTATGGGATAACTTGATAATGTATCTTCTTCTACTTTATTGATATACTCTTGCATCCCACTAGATAAAGACATAATTAAAGCAATCCCAATTATTCCTATGGAACCGGCAAAAGCTGTTAAAATAGTTCTTCCTTTTTTAGTTAATAAATTTTTTAAACTTAAACTAAAAGCAGTTTTAAAATTCATACTTGTTTTGCCAATTATTGCGCCATAATTTTTATTTTCTTCTACTAAATAAGGATTACTATCATCAATTACTTGGCCATCCATAAGTTTAATAATTCTCGTAGAATATTGGTTTGCTAAATCCGGATTATGGGTAACCATAATAACTAATTTATCTTGTGCAATTTTTTTAAGTAAGTTCATAATTTGGACACTAGTTTTAGAATCTAAAGCTCCGGTTGGTTCATCGGCTAGTAAAATATCGGGATTAGTAACTAAAGCTCGAGCAATAGCTACTCTTTGCATTTGTCCTCCACTCATTTGATTAGGCTTTTTATTTAATTGATCACCTAAACCAACTTCTTTTAATACTTCAATTGCTCTTTTTCTTCTTTTATCTTTTTTCATCCCGGATATTGTTAAAGCTAATTCGACATTTTGAAGTACTGTTTGATGAGGTATTAAATTATAATTTTGAAAAACAAAACCAATTTTATGATTACGATAATTATCCCAATCTTTATCTTTATAATTTTTCGTAGATTTTTCACTTATAATTAAATCACCACTTGTATAATTATCTAGACCTCCTACAATATTTAAAAGAGTTGTTTTTCCACATCCTGAAGGCCCTAAAATACTTACAAATTCATTTTCTCTAAACTTTAAGCTAATACCTTTTAAAGCATGAACTTCAACAGCTTTAGTAATATATTTTTTCGTAATATTTTTAAGTTCTAACATAATATTCCTCTTTCTAAAATAACTTCAATTAAATTATATGAAAATAAATTAAAATAGTCAAGAAATAATTACTATAGTAAGATAAATTTCTTTAAAATACTTTTTCTTTTTTAATATTTATAGTATAATTTATTTAGAATAAAAGGTGAGTATATGGACTTAAATGCTTTTTTTAAAAATATTGCTAATGATTTAAAAGAGAAAAAACAAGATTTAAGCAGTGATGATTTTTATTATATCTTAAAATATTTAGGAATAGAACAAAATGATAGTTTAGCATCTGAAGTCGCTAGTTTTTATGAAGAATTCTTAACTAATTTATCTAATTCTTTAGTTAAATATGAAACTAAAAGTGTCGGCAGTGGTGTCAATAAAACCCATTACTTAGGTTTTTATGTTGATAAGAAAGCTTCAAATAGTATTAAAGTTTATTTTCCGGTAAAATATGAATATTTAATTAGTGCTTTAAAAACTACTTTTCTTTATTTAGTTCGCAATAACATAAAAGCTATTGTTAAATTTCATTTAAAAGCTACCAATGAAGCTATTGTAATTGAGTTTTATAACCAAGAAGAAGTTAAACCTTTTATAAATTATTGTCATAGTAATTTTATTTTAAAAGATTTATTAGAACCTCTAAATCCTTTTATGGTTACATATCATCAATTTGGAATTGTTAAAAATATGCATGGTAGTTATATTGAGACGCTTTGTAATTTATTAAGTAAATATTTTAAAAATAAAGATTGTGAAAAAGTTAGTGCTCTTGATTTTCTATCTTTTGTTATTGAAGAAAAAGAAACTGCTTTAGAAGAAAATGATTATAATACTATTATTCGAAATATTAAATGTATTTTAAATAATAAAGGTATTATCGAAGAGGAAGAACTTAATTAAAAAAAGATTGACAAAATACATATATTTATGTTAGAATTTAATTAGTGCTAAAAGCACAAACAAAAAGCGGTGTACCCAGCCATAAATCGGGAGTTAAAAAAGCGGTGTACCCAGCCATAAATCGGGAGCTAAAAAAGCGGTGTACCCAGCCATAAGTCGGGAGCTAAAAAAGCGGTGTACCCAGCCATAAATCGGGAGTTAAAAAAGATATTGGAACTAGTTTATTCTAGTTCTTTTTGTTTGACATATTGTATATTTTCATGATATAATTAATTCAGATATA
>CANQOE010000111.1 GCA_947625315.1 uncultured Bacilli bacterium
AGTGATGCTCAAAACACTAAGTTACATATTAATAATGCTTATAATTTAGGAGAAATAATATGCAATAAAACTTTATCTGCTTTTTCTAATACTTATAGTATAATAGGTTCAATTGAAGAACCAAATGTTAAATATAATATATCTAACACTTTTTATAAATCTGGAACAAAACCAAGCAGTATTGAAAGTATAGGAACTCCAATGAGTGAAGAAGAAATGAGATCTGTTACTTTAGTAAATCAATTAAATGATAATTTAAAAAGTATAGATTTAACTTCTATAAATCAAGAATTAAAAGAAAAAGGTATAATAAAGGAAGGAGAAGAAATAACCTTATCTAGGTGGTATTTGTCAAATGATGGTTATCCTACTTTAAATTATAATTTTGTTTTAAATTAATTGCTTTTTCTTACTTTTAGTGTTAAAATATATCTGCTTAGAGGGGAGTTTATGTCTAATATGTTAGAAAAAACAGTTACTAATGTAATTAATTTAATGACTATTTTAATTGCCAAACAAGAAGAATTTGTATTATTACAAGAATTAGATTCATCTTGCTTTAATACATATACATCTTTATTTAATTATTGTTCTTGGCTATATCAAGAACTTAATGATTGTTTAACTAAATTAGATAGTTTAACCGCAACTATAGCAGATAAAGAAACTTTAAAAGAAATATGTGATATTCACGAAAAAGCTGTTTTGACTCTTGAAAATACTATTGAGTTTCTAGAACTTGTTCAAAATACAGTTAGTATGATGAGTAATGTTAATCAAAATAAAATGATATTACAATAAAAACTCGAAAAATAAATCGAGTTTTTTTATATCACCATTAAAAAAAATAAGCATATAATATATTGGGAACTAAATAAACCCTTAAACATTTTTTCTAAGAAAGGAGTCTAAAAAATGTTTAAAAAAAGATATATTATTATTGCTAGTTTAATACTTGCACTTTTATTTATGTCTTCCGCTTATGCTTTATTTTCCAGCAATATTAAAATTTTAGGTACCACATCCATCGGGGGTATTTGGAATGTGGCCATCAGTGATGTAAAAATAATTGACCAAAGCCCGGATGTTAAAGCAACTTCCCAAATTGATGATAATACTCTAACTTTTAATGTAGAATTTTTAAAGCCAAGTGATTATGTAACTTATGAAATAACTATTTCTAATAATGGTTCTATTGATGCTGTTTTATCCAATGTTTTATTTAAAGAAGAAGATGGGGGCAGTGATGCTATTAAATATGAAACTTCTCCTTTTGCTAGTGATTTACCAGTTGGGACATCTACATCTTTTCGCTTAACTATTACTTATGATGCCAATACTACCGAAAATCCTCTAATAAAATTTAAAAATATTACTAGTACTATAGAATATGTTCAAAAATGAAAAAAATGTCTAATAAAGCAAAATTTATAATAATTTTATTTATTTTTTTATTAATTACTATCTATTCAAATATTAATTATTATAGCTTTTATTATAAAGTATCTCCCATATTTAATTTAATTATATTTATCTTAATTTTAAAATTTTCTAACCAAAAAATTACTTATAATTATAAAACTTCATTTATTATTTTATTTATTTCTTTATTTTTAAGTTATTGCTCATTTACTTGGGGTTTAATCGGGGGCTATGTTAAAAGTCCTTTTAATCACAATTTCTTTACTATATTTAAAAATATTTTTCTTATTTTCATTCCTATCTTAAATATTGAAATAATTCGTTTTAATACTATTAAGAACAATAATAAACCTATTTTAAATATTCTTATTGTTCTTCTCCTTTTTGCCTTAGAACTAAATTATCATTTTCTTTTAAATTTACAATTAGCTAATCTATTTAAATATTTAAGTGGAGTAATAATTCCTTTAATTATCTTTAATTTTTTAAATACTTATTTAAATATTAAATCTCAAAGTGCTATTTCTCTTCTAATTCGCGCTTATAATTATTTAGAACTAATTATATTACCAATTTTCCCATATTATAATTGGTATTTATTAGGTATCTGGCATTTATTTAAAACAATAATTATCTATTTCGTTTTTAAATATTTTATCTTTAAAGATTATCTCAAAAATATTCCCCAACAAAATAATACTCTTTATATATGGTTAATATTAGCTATTATCTTTTTAAGTTTTATTTTTGGTTTATTTAAATATAAACCTTTAGCAATATTATCTAATAGTATGCTTCCTACTTTTAAAAGGGGAGATGTAATTATCTATGAAAAACTAAAAGAAACAGAATTAACAAACATAGAACCAAATACAATAATAGTCTATAATAAAAATAATAAAAAAATAATTCATCGTATTATAGAAAGAAAAGTTAATAATAATGAAATATGGTATATAACTAAAGGGGATAATAATACTACTTCTGATTTAGAAAAAATATATCCTCAAGATATTCTAGGTATTTATAGATTTAAAATAAAAAACATTGGTTATCCAACAGTTTGGCTACAAGAATATTTAATAAATTAAAAAAGCAATTAAATTTTGCTTTTTTAATTACTTTAGAAACATTTAATATTTGAGTGCTACCTCTATCTTCATAAATTGGATGTTTGATAAATTAGAAGTATTTTTAATTCTCTCTTTAGTAACTCTTATCTTCTTATTAATATTATTACTTTTTATAGTTTTAATATAAAAGAAAATCACCTAACTCAATTAAACTGTCCCAAATTATATTTTGTAGCACTCAACATGAGATATTGAATGTCCAAGTACATAATAACATAAAACTATTCTTTAAGCAAGTTTATTTTAAAATAAATACTTTTTAATATAAATAATTTATGATATAATAACCAAACAAGGAGAGATATAGATGGAACAATTGATGTCAATTCAAGATTATAAAGAAAACTACAAAACTAAATTAGAAGAAAAAATTAAAGAAACAATTAACGATTTAACTATTAGTGAATTAAAAAATATTATAAACATAATACCATAATTCATATAATAATAAATCAGCCTATTATTGGGGAATTTCTTATTTAAATGATTATTATAAAAAAGTAGCATTATTAGAAAAATATAAAAATTCAACTAATGAAGAAGAAATTATAAAAATAGAATTTCAATTATATACTTTATTTAGTTTAGCAAATGATACTCGTAATTTATCCTTTAAAGAATTTATAACTATAAGTAAATTAATTGAATTAATATTTGGTGAAGAACAAATTGAATTACAACCAACTTTAAATACCGAAGATATTGTAGCTACTATAGCTAGTAAATCCCGAGAAGATGAATCGTTTTTTGCATATGATATTATTCCTTATAAATTAGAAATTTTATATAAAATTTTAAAAGAAGCTGAAAAAGAATTAGTTAAAAAATCAGTTGCCGGAATTAATATCGAAGATCTTATTCAAAAATTTAATTTAAAAAATACTGAATGGTTAAAAACTCAAGTAATGAAATTACAAAAAGAGAAATAAATTCTATTTTAAACTCTCAAATAATTTTATATCATAATCAAAAGGGGTAAATTTAATTTTGCAAGTAAGATGTTACTTTATCTTGAATGAAGAATAAAAGTTTGATATAATTTAATTGGATATACTTAATTAGCGTTAGGTGCACTCCTTTTCCAAATTTTGCAAAAGGAGGTGGTATTTATGACAAAAAGGGAATTATCTCAATTTATTATAATTATCCTCCTATTTATTTTAGTATTTTTAATACTATTTAAATAGAAAACGCACACTAACGCTTCAACTGGAGTATTAGTGTGCAAAC
>CANQOE010000112.1 GCA_947625315.1 uncultured Bacilli bacterium
AGATCAACTTATTTTAATGTCTTCATTGACAAGACACTTTTTTGCGTGTCAAAATTTAATTATTTTTTTTCAACCTTGCCTCCTTATTTGTTATATTTTTTCTTTAAATAAACTGAGAGAATAGCTAAATCAGAAGGATTAACCCCACTGATACGAGAAGCTTGACCAATTGAGGTTGGTCTTATTTGATTTAGTTTTTGTTTGGCTTCACTAGCTAAATTTAAAATTGCATTATAATCGATATCTTCCGGAATAAGTTTTTCTTCTAACTTTAATAATTTATCAGCTTCTTTTTGAGCTTTAATAATATAGCCTTCGTATTTAGTTGTTATTTCAACTTCTTCTAAAACATCTAAAGGATAATTTAATTCTAAAAAGTTAGTTAAAAATTTTATAGTTATTTGAGGTCTTTTTAGTAAATTATAATAAGATGTACTAAAATTAGGAATTTCTAAATTATTTTTAAGAAATATTTCTTTAGTAGAAGAAGTTAAAGCTAGATTATTGTTTTTAAGTAAAGAGATTAGTTCTTCTATTTGGGCTTTTTTATGAAGAAGTTTTTGATATCTTGGTAAATCTATAGTACCATGATGATAACCAATTTCTCTTAAACGTAAATCGGCATTATCATGGCGAAGAATAAGACGAAATTCCGCACGAGAGGTAAGCATTCGATAAGGTTCGCTTGTTCCTTTAGTTACTAAGTCATCAATTAAAACGCCAATATAAGCTTCATTTCTTTTTAAAATTAAAGGTTCTTTATTATTGATTAAATGATGGGCATTTATGCCAGCGATTAAGCCTTGAGCTGCAGCTTCTTCATAACCACTGGTACCATTTATTTGCCCGGCCGTGAATAAGTTTGGAATTATTTTGTTTTCTAAAGAAGCTTTCATTTGTAAAGGGTCAATGGCATCATATTCAATAGCATAAGCATATTTCGTAATTTTAGCATTTTTTAAACCCTTTAGAGAATGAACCATTTGTTCTTGAACATCTTTAGGCATAGAAGTAGAAAAACCTTGTAAATACCATTCATCATAATAGATACTTTCGGGTTCTAAAAATAATTGGTGGCGTTCTTTATCAGAAAAACGCACAATTTTATCTTCAATTGAAGGACAATAACGAGGTCCTACTCCAGTAACATAACCACCATACATTGCCGATTTCTTTAAATTAGCTTTGATTATTTCATGAGTTTTAGCATTAGTATAGAGTAAATAACATTTTTGTTGGGCATTTATTTTATAACATGGCTCTATATCAAAAGAGAATGTTAAATAAGTATCACTACCTAGTTCTTCTTGCATTTGACTAAAATCAATACTATCTTTTTGAATACGCGGAGGTGTACCAGTTTTTAGGCGTTGAATTGTTAAACCATACTTTTTTAAGTTATCACTTAAATGATTAGAACGTTTTTCGTTGTGAGGTCCCCCGATGGTGTTACTGCTGCCAATTAGGATATTACTTTTTAAATAAGTCCCGGTTGTTAAAATGACACACTTAGCTTTTAGGGAAGTTTTATCTTCTAAAATAACGCCTGTTACTTTATTATTTTCCACAATTAAATCTTCAACCATCGCTTCTTTAATAGTAAGATTAGGAGTATTATTTAGAGTTTCAAGCATAACACGAGGGTATACTTTTTTATCAGCTTGAGCACGAAGGGAACGCACAGCTGGACCTTTGCCATTGTTTAACATTTTAATTTGAAAATGGGATTTATCAGCGACTATGCCCATTACACCTCCAAGAGCATCAATTTCGCGAACAATAATCCCTTTGGCAGTTCCTCCAATGGAAGGATTACAGGGCATATCGGCAATATTATTTATATTAGAAGTTATTAGAAGAGTTTTAGCTCCTAGTACAGAAGCAATGTGAGAAGCTTCACAACCTGCATGGCCTCCTCCAACAACAATTATATCATACATAAAGTTCACCTTCTTTTTTGCGTTACTATTATAACATTTCTTAATTTATTTGACAATAGTAGGAAATTATCATTATACTGAAAGATTTTTTAATATTTAAGAAAAACTTTCACTGGTACTGAAAGATTTTGCAATATTTAGAAAAATCTTTCAGTAGGAATTTTATTTACCTAAACAAAATTTACTAAATAAAGTATCTAATAATTCATCTTGATATGTTTCCCCAGTTATCTCACCAAGTAAAGTCCAAGCTTTTTTAATATCAATAGCTAACATATCAACTGGTACTTCTTCTTTAGAATCTTTAAGAGCATTTTTAATTGATTTTAAAGCTTCTTTAATAAGATTAATTACCCTAGTACCAGAAGCTATTTCTAAGTTGCTCGTTTTAATATTTTCTAAATTAAATAATTCGATAATTTTCTTTTTTAAATTATCTAAACCTGTAACTTCGGTAGTATTACCTAGGATTAATTCATTATTTATTATTTCTTTTAAATCATCAATGTTTAATTTAGAAGATAAATCAGTTTTATTAATAAAGGTTAAACTAGTTTTATTTTTAATTGTGTTAATTATTTCTTCATCATCTTTAGTTAATTCTTCATTATTGCTTAAAACATGAATAACTAAATCGGCAGATTGAAGAGCTTCTAAAGATTTATCAACACCTATTTTTTCGACAACATCTTTAGTTTCTCTAATACCCGCGGTATCAATAAATTTAAGACGAATACCTTCTAGTTCAACTTCTCCTTCAACTAAATCGCGAGTAGTCCCGGCAATATCAGTAACAATGGCTTTATTTTGATTTAATAAAGCATTTAAAATACTACTCTTACCAACATTTGGGCGTCCAACTAAAGCTACTTTAATACCTTGTTCAATTATTTTACCAACTTTAGCATCTTCAATTAATTTGGTTAATTCTTCTTGAGCACTTGTTAAATAACTTTTTATATTTTCATTAGTAATTACTAGGGCATCCTCATATTCCGGAAAATCGATATTAACTTCAATATTGGCCATTAAATCAATTAAGTTATCGCGAATTTTTTTAATCTTTTGGGATAATTTACCTTGAATTTGGGTTAAAGCAAGTTTGCGTTCTAATTCGGTTTCACTATTAATTAAATTAGCTACTGCTTCAGCTTCAGTTAAATCTAGACGACCATTTATAAATGCTCGACGCGTAAATTCTCCTGGTTCCGCAAGTCTAATGCCTTCTTCTTGTAAAACTTCTAAAACTTTTCTAGTTGTAGCTATACCTCCATGAGTATTTATTTCTACTGTATCTTCCATAGTGTAAGTTTTTGGGGCCTTCATAATAGTTACTAAAACTTCATCAATTATTTCTTTATCTTTAATAATATGGCCATAGTGAATAGTATGGCTTTTAACTTTGGTTAAATCTACTCCATCAAAAAGATGCGCAACTTTAGCTATGGAATTTTCCCCACTTATTCTAATGATGGCTATGGCTCCAACACCTAAAGCAGTTGAAATAGCACAAATAGGTTCATTCATAATATCACTTGCTTTCATAAATCGTTATTATTATAACATATATTTTTTAATAAGTAAATAAAAAATGCCTAAAGGGTAACGTACTTAAAATTACGTTTAGCTTTTAGCTACCTTCTTTAGGTCTTGTAAATATATCTTAACATAGAAGTTAGTTTTTGTCAAAGGGTTTTAGAACTGTGTTAATCTTTAATTAAAATGTTACCGATATTCATTAGTTAAAATGTTACTGAACATATGTAGTATAATATATCTAA
>CANQOE010000113.1 GCA_947625315.1 uncultured Bacilli bacterium
AGATATATTATACTACATATGTTCAGTAACATTTTAACTAATGAATATCGGTAACATTTTAATTAAAGATTAACAAACTTTTTTAAACTAATTGCTTTTTTTTTACTTTAGTGTTAAAATACTGCTATAAACGTTGATTAAGCAATTAGTATTACTTTTAATTCTTAAGTTAGAGATTAGATATCAAGGCTGAAAATATCTAAAAGATAGTAAAGGTAAGAATTTCAGGTTTAGGAGTTTATAAAGTTAATAGGCTTTAACTATTAAGAGAGCTAGTAATCCTAGAATTTGGGTGGTACCGCGAATAATTCGTCCCAATGTTTTAGGATTTTTTTATGTTTGGAGGATAGAAAAATGGAAGAAAAAATATTAAGTATTAAGAATGAATTAATTAGTAAATTAGCTGATTGTTCTAAAGAAGCGGATATTTTAAATATTAAAGCAGAATATGTTGGTAAAAAAAGTGTTATTCAAGAACTATTAACTAATTTAAAAGATATGAGTGTTGATGATAAAAGAAAATATGGTAGTCTAATTAATAATACCAAAAAAGAAATGGAAGAATTAGTTAATAAAAGATTAGAAGAAATTAATAATCAAGTTAAAATTAGTTTTGATGATAGTATTGATTATAATATTAATGTTGGTTCTTTACATCCAGTTAGTATTCTAGCTAAAGAAGTTACGGATATTATGAAAAAAATGGGATTTACAATTGTTGCTGGTCCTGAAATGGAAAGTGAATATTATAACTTTGAAGCTTTAAATATTCCTAAAGACCATCCAGCTAGAGATATGCAAGATACTTATTATTTAGATAATAATATGCTTCTTCGTACGCAAACAAGTGGTGTTCAAGTAAGAGCTATGGAAAAATACGGTGCTCCTTTAAGAGTATGTGTTCCCGGAAGAGTATTTCGTAATGAAGATTTAGATGCTAATCATGAAAATACTTTCTTTCAAATAGAAGGTATGGTTATAGATAAAGATATATCTATTGAAAACTTAATGTATTTAATGCAAGTTATTTTAAGAGAAGTATTAAAAAGCAATGTAAATGTTCGAATTAGACCAGGGTTCTTTCCTTTTACAGAACCATCTTTTGAAATAGATTGTTCTTGTACAATATGCGGGGGTAAAGGTTGTCCTACTTGTAAAAATAGTGGGTGGATAGAAATAATACCTGGAGGAATGATCCATCCTAATGTTTTAAAAGCTGGAGGAATAGACCCTAATGAATACAATGGTTTTGCTTTTGGTTTAGGTTTAACTAGACTAGCGATGATGAAATATAAAATAAATGACATACGAGTTTTAAATAGTGGGGATTTACGTTATTTAGAACAATTTAAAATAAAATAAAAAGTTAGATAATAGAAAATAAACTTATAGATATAGAGGAGGAAATAAAATGTTAATATCTTGTAATAAATTAAAGAGTCATATTAAAAATAGTGATGATATTGATTGGTTACATATTTGGGATTTATTTACAATTAGAACGGCCGAGGTTGAAGGAGTTAAAACTGTTGGTGATTCTTTTGATAATGTAGTTGTGGCCGAGATTAAAGAATGTGTAGAACATCCCGATAGTGATCACATGCATATTTTAAAAGTTGATATTGGAGAAGATGAGTTAATTCAAGTAGTATGTGGGGCTCCAAATGTACGAGTTGGTTTAAAGACGGCTTATATCAAAGTTGGTGGTCATATTAATGGTATAGAGATAACGGCTCGTCCTTTAAGGGGAGTTATGTCTAATGGAATGTGTTGTTCGGGTAAAGAACTTAAAATCAGTGATAATCATGAAGGAATAATAGAATTACCTATTGATTATAAAAATGGTACGGATTTAAAATCTATTTTACCAATTGAAGATGTAATTGTGGAAATCGATAATAAAAGTTTAACTAATAGACCGGATCTATGGGGACATTATGGTATAGCTAGAGAGATATGTGCGATTACTAATCATGAATTAATTCCTTTAGAAATTGAAGAAATAGTTAATAATAAAAATGATTTAGATATCGTTATTAAAAATAATGATTTATGTTATCGTTATTGTGGGTTAAAAATTGAAGATATAACAAATAATAAAACCCCTTTAGATATGCAAATATTCTTATATTATGTAGGAATGCGTTCCATTAGTTTAATTGTTGATGTAACAAATTATTTGATGTTAGAGTTAGGTCAACCAATGCATGCTTTTGATGCTCGGGTAGTTAAAAATATTGAAGTTGGTTTAGCTAAAGATGGCGATACTTATACAACTTTAGATGGTCAAGAACGGAAATTAACCAGAGATATTTTAATGATTAAAAATGGCGATGAATATTTTGGGATTGCCGGAGTTATGGGTGGTTTATCAAGTGAAATACTAGAAGATACAACAAGTGTATTTATTGAAAGTGCTACTTTTAATGCCGGAGTTATTCGTAAAGGAGCTTTAAGTTTAGGTTTAAGAACGGAAGCTAGTAGTCGTTATGAAAAAAGTTTAGATCCTAATATGGCGGATTTAGCTATTAAAAGATTGGTTTATTTACTTAGAAAAGAAAATCCTAATATGCAAATTGTTTCTAATTTAACCGATATTTATCCTCAAAAATTGGAACCTTTAAAAATAAATTTAAGTAAACATACTTTAAGTGTTTATATGGGTAGAGTATTAGAAGATAGCGAAGTAGTTAAAATTTTAGAAGCTTTAGATTTTAAAGTTAAAGTAAATAAAGATAGTTATGAAGTTGTAGTACCTACAAATAGATGTACTAAAGATATTAGTATTGAACAAGATTTAATTGAAGAAATAGCTAGAATTTATGGGTTAGAAAACTTTAGCCCTAAACCTTTAAAGTTAGATTTAATTAGTTTAGAACATGAAAATATTTTTAGTCAAGAATATGAAGTTAAAGAATTATTAGCTAAAAAGTTTGATATGCACGAAGTAAATAGTTATATTTGGTATGATACTAATTTATTAAAGAAATTAGATATTGTTAAAGATAATGTTAAATTATTAGGGAAAGATTCCAATAATATTTTAAGAGATGATATGAGTTTAGCTCTTCTAAATATTGTAGAAGAAAACTTTAAAAATTATAATAGCTTTGAAATAATGGAAATTGGAACTATTATTAAGAATAATGAAAATAAAAGAATGCTTAGTATTATTTTAGCTGATGAAGAAAAATATTTAGAAAAAGTATATAATAGAGCTAAAGAAGTTGTTAAATATTTATTTAAAGTTTTAAAAAATAGAGATGTTATTATAGAAGATAATAAAGAAACTTTAGAATATTATGATGATAGTTTAAGTAAATTAGTTAAGGTTGAAGAAGATAGTATTGGAACTATTAATGTTTTAAAGAAAAATTTAAGTAATAAATTAGCTAAAAAGAAAGTAATTGTATGTATAGATATCGATATGGATAGTTATGTAAAACTTGATTATGTTAATATATTAGCTCAAGATGTAAGTAAATATCCAAGAGTTATGTTAGATTATACAATTGTTAGTGATAAAAAGTATAAAAATATTGTTAATGTTTTAAAAGAGTTTAAGAGTAATATAATTAAGAGTTGGGAATTAATTGATGTCTATGAAAATAAATATACTTTTAGATATGTAATTGGTAGCAATAACAAAACTCTAGAGCAAAATGATATTCAAAAGTTTAAAGAAAGATTTATAAGTCATTTAGATAG
>CANQOE010000114.1 GCA_947625315.1 uncultured Bacilli bacterium
GTTAAACCCCAACTATGTGTTTTGGAGACTCCTATGCTACCATTATACCACGCCCCTACGTGCAAAATAATTGTAACACAAAAAAGTTCAATTTACAAGCTTTTTCATATAATAAATTAGGTGATTATAAATGATTGTTAGTTATAGTACTAAAGAACTAGATTTACTGGCTAGAATTATGCGAGCTGAAGCTCAAACCGAAGGCGAACTTGGAATGCTTATGGTTGGGAATGTTGTGGTTAATCGCGTCATAGCTAATTGTTATACATTTAAAAATATAACAAATTTAGAACAAGCTATTTATCAACCCAATCAATTTGTAGGAACATCTTCTTCCCTTTTTTATGGGGCTCCCACTACGACAGAAAAAAATTTAGCTAAACGCATTCTTGATGGGGAATATTACTACCCTGCTACTCACGCTTTATGGTTTTATGCGCCACCTCAATCAAATCCTAATTGTAGTTCCACATGGTATAATCAAGCTCTAGCCGGCAAATATAAAAATCATTGCTTTTATCGCCCCCAACCTGGTGAATGTCCTCAAATATACTAAAAAACATAGCCATTATCGACTATGTTATTTTTTATCTGTTGAACCAAATCCGCCAGTTCTTATCCCATCCGCATTATCTTCATCAGTAATTAAATATTTCATAAATATTACTTGGCCAATGACATCACCTTTTTTAACTTCAATATCATGATCCATAAAATTAAAATATTGAAAGTAAAAATGGCCATCATTAGATTCATTTCCATAATAATCCGAATCGATAATTCCAATACTATTAGCCATTATAAAACCTTTTTTAGGTCCACTACTTCTATTAGCTAACATATACCACTCATCTTCCCCACAATAAGCTTTCAAACCTGTGGGAATTAATGTTGGCTTCATTCCAGGTTTATATGCTGGTATAACCATATCCTCCGCGGCTTCTACATCATAGCCTGCAGCATGTTTGGTCGCTCTTTTCGGGATATGAATATCTTTATCTTCCCATCCTTTAGCTATTTCAAATCCTCTTTGTTTCATTTATATTCCTACTTTCTACTAATCAATATAATTGTACCATATAATAATTTAAAATTAAACTTAAAAAAAGCAATAAATAAAAAAAAGAAGCATAAACTTCTATTTATCAGAGAAAGTATCTTTGGTATTATAATAATATTGCACTGCACTTACAACTGAAAGAATTGTGGCAATAATTATTAAAGCATAAGCTACATTTATACCAATTAATTCAAATGGTAAATTATAAAACATGGTTAAAGACATACCTATCATCATGCACATTGTTTTAGCTTTACCCGTAAATGAAGCAGCCACAACTTTTCCTTTTTTCCCACTAGCCATTTTAAAAGAATCTACAAATATATCTCTTGTAATAATAATTACCGGAATAGCAATACTAATAAAACCATTATAAGCTAATATAATTAATAAACCATTAACTAATACTTTATCGGCTATTGCATCCATTACTTTACCAAAATCAGTAACCATATTATTTTTTCTCGCTAAATAACCATCCAGAAAATCAGTTAAAGCCGCAATAACAAATAAAACACCCGCAATTATAAACTTTAAATCAATAGTTATTCTTCCCATTAATTGAAATGTGGGAAAATGTATTCCTATACTATACCAAGGAATAATTAACATAATTAAGATAATTAATGCTAAAATAATTCTTGTAACTGTTATTTTATTAGGCAAATTCATCATACCACTCCTACCTTACAAACCCAATTTGACTAGTTATATTATTATCGATTGTAATTTGTTTAACACTCCAAAATACAACTAAAATAACCAATAAAATAATTAAAATATAAATAGCTATATAAAAAATATTACTATACTTTCGTGGTTTTCTTGTATAAGGACTAACCACTTTTTTAGTTTCTTCTTTCTTTTCTTTTTTAGCTTTTACTTCTATTTCTTTTAAAGGAATCTTTGAAGTATATTCAAATAAATATTCATTAAATTCATCAATTAATTTATCACCATCAAGACCTAAATATTTAGCATAACTACTAATATAATTTTTTAGTTCAAATATGTCTTTAAAACAACCTATCTTTCCTTCTTCAATATTTAGTAGATATTCAATTTTTATATCTAAATCTTTACTAGCTTCTTCAATTGATACCCCTGCATCTTCTCTGGCACTTCTAAGTTCCAGACCAACTGTATCCAAGGTTTTCACTCCATTTCTATAAATCATAAATAATATTAATAAGCCATGTTCTGTTCCCAATTAATTGGGCGACAAATATTTATCTCCTACAAAATATAGTCCCTTATCCCATTATTATTCTGGTTTAAGAGCTCTCCTACCAAAATTTGGATTTCTCACTCGTGGGGTTTACGAATCGTCTCATTTCCCTCGTTTCCGAGTTCTTCGTCACTATAGCACTTTTATAGAATCTTACATCCATGAGTTTCCTTTTAGGATGCCCCTTCGCCGTTAGATATTATCTACCTTGAGTTATTTTTTCCCCAAGCACGAACACTAAAGTCATTCCAGACTTTGTGAGCATGGACTTTCCTCTACATAATCTTTATGCAGCATTTGTCTAAATATTATTCATAATGTCCAAAAACAACTTTTTCCAAAGCTGATAACCTTTTTAGTAAATCAACTTGGGAAGTAGAAGATGCTGCTTGATTATCACTAGTCGCAATTTGTTCTCTTAAAGAACGAATCTCGGCTTTAAGTTTAGCATTATCTTCCCGCATATCTTTTAAGTCATTTTCTTGTTTTTTAATTATGTTGATAAATTCCGTATAATCTCGTATAACCATATCCAAATATTTATCTACTTCTTGAGGACGATAGCCTCGAGCATCAATCTTAAATTCTTTATCTAAAATTTCTTGGGGTGTTAAATAAATTTTATCGCTATACATGATATCACTTCCTTTAACTATTATAATTATAATAAATTTGTAATATTTTGTCAATTACTTGATTCTAAAGTCTAAAAAAAGTTTAGTTAAAAAAATAACTTTACTGGTTAGATAAAGCTATTTTTCTTTTTAAAAATATAATTTTTGCCCAATACTTAATAGATTACTTGTTAAATTATTCAATGATTTTAAGGCATCAACGGTAGTATTAAATTTTTTAGCAATTGAGTATAGAGAATCGCCTGCTTGAACTATATAAGTATTTTGGGAGCCACTGTTAGTAGGAATAACTAAAACTTCCCCAATTTGCAATAAATTAGATTGTTTATTATTGGCTTGTTTTAATTCATCAACACTTATATTAAATTTTCGGGCAATAGAATATAAAGAATCACCTGCCTGAACTTTATAAGTATTTTGATTAGCACTTTCCCCTCTTATTCTTAACATTTGTCCAATACTTAAATTATTATTAGTTAAATTATTTAAAGCTTTTAATTCTTCAACTGTTGTATTAAACTTTTGGGATATACCATATAACGTATCTCCTTTTTGAACAATATAAACATCTTCTTGAAGACTTTGTTGATTAGGAATTATTAAGCGCATACCAATACTTAAATTATTAGAACTCAAGTTGTTAGCACGTTTTAACTCCTCAACACTTACTCCAAACTTTTGAGCAATTGAATACAAAGTATCGCCTGCTACAACGATATAATAATCATTTGTACTACCAGCGGGTGGAAC
>CANQOE010000115.1 GCA_947625315.1 uncultured Bacilli bacterium
AATAACAAAATAAAATCATAATATCCTTGCTTTTATTATACAATTATCGGTAACATTTTAACTAATGATTAACAGTTTTTAAAAATAGCTAATTTTATGAAAAAAGCAAATTATTGGCAATAACTTGCTACAGCTGTTGACAAATAAGCAAAATTTTTACCTATTTGTCAATAGTCTGAAAACACTATTTACAAATAGTGTTTACCATTGTTTTTAATTATCTTGCGTTTTAGTTCTTACTAATTTTAAATGTTCTTCAATCTCACTAATTTTTGCTTGATATTCGGGATTATTTTGCAATAAAGGTATTAATTTTTGAGTTTCTTCAAAAGCTTTTTTATTGTCCTTTATTAAATCCGCCATTTTTTTAGTATATTCTTTAATTGTTGCTTCATATTCTTTACGAGACATTTTACAATCATGAATTTCGGCTAAATTATCCAAAATTCTTTTCGCCGCTTGAGCAACCACAAAAATATCATTAAAAAAGTGGAATTCTGCACATACTATAATAATTGTTGAAATGAAAAAAGATAAAAATATAAACAAATAAAAATTGTCATTATTAGCTTCTATTTTAACATCATCTTTGTTAACTTCTACTTTTTCAATATATTTTATCGTTTCTTCATATAAGTCTTCGACATTAAGTGAAGATTTTGTTTCGGTTTGTTTTTCACCTTTTATTCCTAAAGCAGCTAAATCTAAATTAAAATATTCTTCAAAAGTAAGAACGCCAACACTACTTAAATCATAATCATAAATTTTCCGTTCAAATTCGCCAAAAATAGTTTTGGAAAATGGATTATATTCATATAAATGAATACTGTCATCATCATTAGTTTTATATTCTTCTGAAATTGTATAAGGGTCTTCTAATATTGGATCATATTTGGTAATTTTATTTAAATATTTTTTATCTTTGGACAAAGATTTAGCTAAACCAAAACTGGCCATTCCTAAAATTGTAAAAGAAGTTACAATAGCCATTATTACTCCTAAACATTTTAAGTTTTCCGTCCGATTAGTACTTATCCTTGATTTATTAAAACTTAAATTAAATTTATCATCTTTTAATTTATAGTTTAAATCATCTATTTCGTTTAAAAATTCCACTATTTTAACATCTAAAGAATCTAAGATTTTGGCCTTTTCTTCTAAAGTTATTTTGGAATTAACAATCGCCTTTAATACATCTAAATTAACATAATTAACAAAACCTTCGGCTTCAATTTCATTAACTAAATTAGCTACTTCTTGATATTTAGGTTCGTTTAAATTCATACTTTCTAAATCTTTGATAATAGCTTTATCTAAATTAGCCACATGAATATCTTTAACATTAATTAATTTTAAAGTCGGACTATCATTTAAAAAGCTAATTTCAATTTTAATAAATTCATAAGCAAGTTCATAAATATTATTTATAATTGGTCCTTCAATTTGATAATCTAAAGTTTCAGAATTAGCTAAATTATTTAAAATATCTACTAATCTTGTTCTTAAAGAAGATAATTCACTTTGATCTTTATTATCACTTTTAATAAATGTTTTTAAAACATTGGTAAAAGAAGCGGCCTTTAAATAAATTTCATATTTTAAAATATTATTTAAAAGTTGGTTTAATTTAGAAATAGCTTTTATATAAGCTTGTTCCATAAAAGCTGTTTGACCTAAGGAACCATTATCATAATTATAACTATTTAAAACTTCTTTTTCGCAACTATTTACGATTTCATTTTTTAACTCTTCATAACGGCTCATATTAAGCCCAATTTTCTTTAACCGATTTAAAGCTTGGTTTACTTTATGTAAAGTGCCATCATAATTCATAGCTTGATCAAAATTTTCCATAAATACACCTACTTTTCTAAGTTTTCTTCCATTTTTTTAGCCATAGTTAAAACTCTTTTTAATTCGGCTTTCTGATTTTCATAATCCGCATTATTATCCATAAATTTCATTTTTTCTTCTAAAGTTTTAATTATTGGTCTATTTTCCTTAATTAATTCTAATAATTGTCTTTCAATTTGTTTTAATTCTTTTATTTGAGGTTCTTCATAATGTTTTATGGCTTTAAGTTGTTTAAGTTGTTCACTAATGTTAAGTATACTATAATAAAACGCTTCCGTATCATATCCAACTCCCGTTATAAATATTACTTCGTAAATACAATAAAACAAGATTGACCCCAATATTGACATAAAAGTTACTAATACTCTTTTTTCTAAATCATAGTCTATTTTAACATCATCTTTATTTACTTCAATTTTTTCAATTATTTGATAAGATTCTTCATATAAATCTTCTAAACTTAAAGATTCTTTTTCCTCAATTTTACTATCACCTTTTATTCCTAAAGTATCAAGATCAACATTTATATATTCTTCAATTGGCATTTCACCTACATTACTTAAATCATAAGTAATAACCGTTCTTTTAAATTCCCCATCACTATTTTCTACAAAAGGACTATACTCTCTTAGATAAATGCCATCTTCTTCGTCACTTGTATACGTTTCATTTACAGATAGTTCAGGTTCTTTAGGATTAAATGTTGTATAACGAGTCATATTTTCTTTTTTATTTCCAGCGATTTTACCTATTTTAAAAGAACCAATAAGTAAAGAAATAACTATTCCCGTAGAAAGACCTAAAGTCGCGAAGTATTTAGCGATTTTAGGATAAATATCTTTTTTATCTTTTTGATATTGTTTTAAGCTGTTTTTATATTCTAAAGTTTTAGATTTTAAATGTTCTGCTTCTGATAAATAAGTTCTTAATTTTCCTTCTAATTCATTAATTAAAGCTAAACGAGTTTCCACATTAATTTTTGATTCGACAATTTCTTGGATTAATTCTAAATCCGCGTAATTAGTATCAATTCCTTGTTCATCTAATTTATTAATACGAGCATTAACTAAAGCATATTTCGAATCGGCCAAATTAATAGTTTCTAATTCTTTTCGAACCATAGCATCTATATTAGCTAAATGAACTTCATTACTACTTAATAATTTTAAAGTTAAACTATCCCCTGTAAGACGAACTTCTTCTTTAATAAAATTATAAGTCATTAAATAAATATCCTCAATTAAAGGACCTTCTACTTTATAATCTAAAGTATTAGAGTTAACTAATTCCATAAGTAACGAAACTAAACTACTTCTTAAAGCGGTTATTTCTTCTGAAAATTTAGCATTTTTAGTTAAAAAATATCTTAAAGAATTAGTAAATGATGCGGTTTTTAAATAAATTTCATATTGCATCATGGCCATTAAAAGTTCATTTAATTCGGAACTTGCTTTAATATAAGCCTGTTCTAAAAAGGCACTTTGACTTAAAGCCGAATTTGTTTGATATTGGTAACTATTATCTACTTCTTGATGACATTTTTTAATAATTTCTGCTTTTTTAGTTTCAAATTCGGTAACATTTAACCCAATACCTTTTAATTTAGTAATAGTTTTTTCTACTTTTAGTAAAACACTATTATAACTTATAGCTTGATCCATAAGAAAAACCCCCTTCAAAGGTAAGATATATAATACCATAAAAGAAGGAATTTGTCAAATTATAAGCTAAAGATGGTCGTGTTTTTAAACTACGGGTGTAAATAAAAAAAACATAAAAAAAGAGTGATTAATCTCAAATAATACCTTAT
>CANQOE010000116.1 GCA_947625315.1 uncultured Bacilli bacterium
GTCCTAAAAGCGTTGAAGAATCATTTAAACCACCCATACTTATTTTATAAAAAGGGCGATTTAAAGCATAAGCAATTTGTCTAGTAATAGTTGATTTGCCTACTCCTGGAGGGCCCACTAAACAAATAATGGGACTAGCTATATCTTCATTATTATTTTTTAAAGCTACATATTCTAAAATACGCGATTTAATATCGCCCATTCCATAATGGGTAGCATTTAATTTTTTTCCTATATCTTCTAAATTATTATTTTCAAAACTAAGTTTATTCCAAGGCAAAGCTAAAAGCCAATCCAAGTAATTGCGTACCATTGCCGCTTCTGGAGAAATATCCACCGTATATTCTAACCGTTTAAGTTCATTATTAACTCTTTTAACAATTTTTTTAGGCAAATTTAAATTAGCCATTTGTTCTTGATATTTTTTAATTGTATCATTTTCTTGATTACCTAATTCTTTTTCTAAAATCTTTAATTTTTCTTTTAAGATATATTCTTTTTGACTTTCTTCTAAAGTATTTTGCAAACTAACTTCTAATTTATCATCTAAAGCTAAAACTTCAATTTCTACTTTTAAATCATGTAACAAATTTCGGGAACGATACAAAGGATTTATTTCTTTAATATATTCTAATTTTCTTTCAAAAGATAGAGGTAAAAAAGAACATATCAAATCACTTAATTGGTCTAAATCATCTATTTGTCTTAAAGTATTAATAATACTATTAGAAATATGTTTAGAATTATCAACATAAGTATTAACTAACTCATTTAATTTTTTAATCGTCGCTTTAGCTTCAATTTCTTCAATTTGAGGTAAATCTATCTCAGCAATATGAGCTTCTAAAATATCTAAATTATCTAAATTATTGGTATATTCTAATATTTTAACGCGTTTTTCCCCTTTAATAGTTACGCGAACATTTTCATTGGGTAGTTCAATACGACTTTTAATTTTACCAATAACTCCAACAAGAGGTAAATCTGTAACTTCCGGATTTTCTTCTAATTTATTTTTGGGAGTAATAACTAATATTTCCCGATTATATTTTTTATTAGCTAAAGATGTAATATCTTTACTTAAATCATTATTTAATTCAAGCTTTACTTCTTGATTGGGAAGCAAAATTAAACCTTTAAGAAGTATTACTGGTAAAATTGTGTCCATAGCACGCCTCCTCTTATCAAATATTGTAACTTATTATAATTAAATATTTCTTATTTGTCTAGTTTATTTTCTCTTTTTTTTATTTTTTTTTAAATATTTAAAACCAAATAAAAATCTATAAAGAAAAATATAACTTTCTTTATAGATAAAATTTTAATATATTTTAATTTTTTTCTTTTAAAATTTCTAAAGCTCTATGCATTCGCATATCATATTTAACAACATCTTTAGAACCATAAGCTTTGATTAATTCATCAACACTAATACCATAATTATCGGCCATTTCTTGAGCTTTAGCATCCACTTCTTTGTCTGTAAAATCAAGTTTTTCTTGATCGGCAATAGCTTCAAGTAAATAGCGATATTTAATTCTCTTAATAGCTTCTGGGCGCATTGTTTCATGCATTTTTTCATGAGTTATTCCAGTAATTTTAGCATAGTCTTCCATCTTTAAGCCTTGCATACGTAATTGGTCTTCAAATTGGTGAATCATACGATGAACTTCATCATCGATTATTTCTTCATTAATATCAACTTTTAAATTTTCTGAAGCGGCACTTAAAACATCTTCGGTAAATTTATCTTCAATGTCCGCTTTTTTTCTATCTAAAATAACATTTTCTACTTCCTTACGGAATTCTTTTTCGGTTTTAATATCTTCAAAGCCTAAATCTTTATAAAATTCTTCATTAACTTCAGGAATTCTTCTTTGTTTAATTTCTTTAACTGTAACACTAAATGTTACTTCTTTACCTTTTAAATGTTCTACATAATCTTCCGGAAAATGTAAAACTAATTCTTTGGTTTCATTAGCTTTTAAACCTACTAAACCTTCTTCAAAACCGGGAATAAAAGTATGACTACCAATTTCTAGAGAATAATTTTCGCCTTTACCTCCATCTAAAGGTTTACCATCAACTACGCCCTCAAAATCAATAACAGCGGTATCTCCAACTTCAATAGCCCCTTTTTCTTTAGGAATAATCTCGGCCATTTGGTCTTGTAACTTTTTAATCTCGGCATTTATTTCTTCATCAGTAGCTTTAGCTTCGGTTCTTTTTACACCTAATTTTTCATATTTACCTAAAGTAACTTCCGGTTTACTAATAAACTTAAATTCAATTTTAACCATATCTTTATCAATAGCTTTAATATCAATGGTTGGTTCAACTGCTAAAACAACATCTGCTTCTTTTAAAGCTTCTTGATAAGCTTCATCTAAAACATTATCAAGTGCATAATTATATAAACTTTTTACCCCCATTTTTTTAACATAAATATCATAAGGAGCAGTTCCGTTGCGAAATCCTTCAATTTTAACTTCTTTAATTCTTTTTTGATAAGCTTTATGTAAAGCTTTTTGCCAAGCTTCTCCTTCAATAGTTTTCGTTATTATTTTTTCATTTTTCATAATATCTCTCCTAACACTTGATTATTATAACTTAAAAAAAACATTTTGACAAGTCTTTTATCTAACTTGTGTTTTAATTAATATAGCATGTAAAACTAATTTTAAATCATCATTATAACAAGTAGATAAAGTTAAAATTTTATTCGAAGTAGTAACTTCTGTATTAAAATCATAAATACTTCGACTTTTAATTGTATCTATATATTTTTGATGAGATTCTTCTGAACCAAATTTAGATATTAAATAATATGTTTCCGTAGGTATAGTATAAACACTAAATACTTGCCATAAAGTATTTTCTTTTTCACTAGATAAATATATAACATGATTATCTTTATTATTAAGCCAATTATCTTTTAAAACATTTTTTAAAGATCCAAACATAGTTTTACTCAATCGACCATGACCATAAATAATGGTATTATCACTTAAATCATCAATGTTATTGCGATAGTCCATAAATACCCAACCAGCAGCATTATAACTTTTATCAAAAGCATGCGTTAAATAATAATCATTATTTTTAGTTTGAACTACAGGATAATTAACCGATGTTCCTGGAACTTTTAAAAAAGCTACCGTATCTTTATTTTTTTCTTTTAAGTTCGTAAAATCAACACTAATTAAAGGTAAATTTATATAATCAAGATAATCATTCCACTTAGGTTCTTCAACAACTTCTTCAGGTATAGGTATTTCGATTTCAACATTTTCACTTTCCGGAGGAGCAACAACCTCTTCATATATTACTTCATTATCTAAATCAAATAATATTTTAGTAATAGTTCGATTATCTATATACCAATTTACTATACAAATTAAACAAATGGCTACGATTAATAAACCAGTACCCACCAAAAGTTGCCAAGCATATTCTTTTAAAAAAGTAATGACAATATTTGGTTTCTTTTCCCCATTCTTTTTCTTCATTAACTTCTATCCTCTCACCCTATAATGTTATTTAAATTATACTACATAAGCCAATTTATGTAAATAGGTTCTTAAACATTAAGGGGTGATGAAGTAAAATTCATTGCTTCTTTTTTTTTTGCAAAAGTTGTGTTAAACTTTATG
>CANQOE010000117.1 GCA_947625315.1 uncultured Bacilli bacterium
CACCATCTGCTCCCGCTGGTCCTGTTTCTCCAGTTGGTCCAGTTTCACCTGTAGGCCCTGTAGGTCCAGTTGCTCAAATACAAAAGTGGCACTATTTATTCGGATTTTGAATTTTATAATAAATATCAATAGTTCCATCTTGCTTTAAATAGATTACTTCAATCAAATTTAAAATAATTAATTTATTATTTAAATTTAAAAAATCGTTAATTATTTTTTCATAATCTTGTTTAACTTGATTATTATTTGTTTCTTTTAAATAAGTTATATAACGAAGCATTTTCTTTTTTTCATATTCTAAAGTTTTATATTTATTTTGGCTTATATTTTGATATTGTTCTTTACTTATAATTCCTTCTAATTTATCATTATATATATCTTCTATTTGTCTATTTAATTTAATAATTTCTTGTTTACACTTATTTATATTTTTTTTAATATCTTCAATTATTTGTTCATTTTGTTGATAATCTTTAATTATTTCTTTTAACTTATTTTTATCGATATATTTAAAACATGTTTCTTTAATATTTTCTAAAACCAATTTTTCTAATTCATAATAATTAAATCTATGAGCAGTACAAACATTTTTTTGACTTCCATATTTACGATAATAATTACAAACAGTATAACAATTTTTGCGTTTTTTATATGTTTGAATACTTATCCTATGTTGACATTCTTGACATTTAATTAAACCTTTTAATAAATAATCATAAGAATTAAAAGTTTTATTTTTATTATTTTTAAATAATAATTGCACATTTTTAAATGTTTCTATATCAATTATAGCCTCATGGGTATTTTTAACTATATCCCAATTTTCTTTAGGTAAATAAATTATTTTCTTAGATTTATGGTTAAGCCGGGTTGTTTTACCTTGAACCATATGTCCTAAATACATTTCATTTTGTAAAATAGCTTTTATAGTATTATTTGACCATAAATTAATATTTAAATTTCTTTGATTTTTTTTGACAATTGAGGGAAGGGGAACATGGTCTTTTTGTAGTATCTTCCCGATTTTATTAAGACTATTATTTTCTAAAGCTAAATTAAAAATTCTTTTTACTATTTCTTTACCTTCTTCATCAATTATAAAATGATATTTATTATCTGGGTCTTTTTTATAGCCTAGAGGTATTTCTCCACCTGTCCATTTTCCTTCTTGACGATATTCTTTAAAAGTTTTTTTAATTTTTTTGGAAGTTTGTCTAGCAAAGTTTTCATTACTCCAATTTATAATCGGGGCAATCTCATTACTTACCAAATCTCCATAAGTATCAATATTTTCCATAATCGATACATAACGTACATTATGTTCGGGAAACCATTTTTCAATATAATCATCAGTTTGAATATGATCTCTTCCCAGTCTAGATAAATCTTTCGTAATAACCATATTAGCTTCTTTTTGTTCAATTAACTTAACTAACTTATTAAAATCTTCGCGATTAAAAGTTGTACCCGATACTCCATCATCTTTTAAGATTGCCACTTCTCTAAATTCACAATTAGGATAATTTCTTTTTTCTTCAGCTATATAATTTTGACATACCTTTATTTGATTTTTAATACTTCGACTTTGGGCTTCGGGACTTTTTCCTTGTTCTTCTTTAGAAAGTCTTGCATAAATAACATAATTTATAACTTTAACAAATCTTAAAAAGTTATCATACATTTACCAATCTAATTTTTTTGAATACTATTCTTTAATAAATCCTCAATTATTTTAGTTAATTTTTCTCCTTTATCTTTAAAGTGACTAACAACTTTCATGATCTACCTCCTTAGTAAATTTTATTCTTTAAAGCCCAAAAAAAGAAAGATATTTAAATTTCATATCTTTCTTTAATAATTTTAATTAAATGGTTCGTATACAGCTTCATAACCTTGCATTAATATATCACTGCTATCGACATATTTAACTGTATATTTTTTCCAACCAACAAATTTATAACCTGCTTTGGCTTCAGGAGCTGTAAGTGTCATACTATCTACATCGTCACGAGCACCATCAAGTCTTACACTTATTTTACCAGAAGTTGAATGAGAGTTGAATCCAACACACTTACTTAAATCACAACTCATTTCAACCCACCAAATGTAGAAACCTGTACCTTCTTTAATATCTCTATTCACAGTAATTGTTGAATCTTTTGATACAATTGATTCAACTTTAGCTATAACTCTGTGTAAAGCTTGAATTCTTTTTTCTTCTTCACTTATAGAAGGTGCAGAAGGAGTATATTCAGGTTTATAATGGCCATTAATTATATCACTTTGTTTTTTAATATTTGCTTCCCATGCTTCCCGTTCTTGTCTAGCTCTTTCTTCCGCGGCCGCTTTTTCAGCAGCTTCTTTATCAGCTTCTTGTTTTACTTTAGCATCTAAATCCGTAGCTGTTTTATTTAAAACTTCCATCTTAGCTTTAATATCATCAATATTACTACCTTCTAAGGCTTTCTTTAATGCGGCAATTTGTCCTTCAGCTTTCTCTTTATCAGCTTTGCTTATTTTATCACCTAAATCTTTTAAGGCATTTTCGGCAACCGAGATACAAGAATTGGATTCCTTACGAATATTATCTCTTGCCAAAGCTTCTTGAATTTTTTGCCATTGTTCATCAGTAATGCTTTTATTAGAATTAGTTTCTGGTTCTGTTACCGTTGATTGTTTAGTTTCTTGTTTTGCAGTTGATTGAGTACTTTTTACGGTTTTTTTACTAGTTTCTACTTGTTCGTGAACTTTTTCTTCTTTAACAGAAGCTTGAACTGTTTCAACTATTTCTTCTTTAACAGCTTCGGCTTCTTTTTTAATATGTTCTTCTACCATTTTTTTATTATCTTCAGCCGCTTTAACATTATTTTCCGCTTCAACTTTAGCATTTTCTGCTTTTTTAACGTTTTCACTCGCGGTTTGTACTTTAGCTTCGGCTGTTTTTTTCGTACTTTCAGCTTTTTTAATTTCGGCTTCTACAGCTTTAACTTTTTCTTCCGCTGCTTTTCTTTCTGCTTCTGTTTTGGCCGCCTTAAGTTGAGCTTGCGCTTCGCTTTTAGCATTTTGGGCTTTTTCAATAGCTTCCTCGGCTTTTTGAACTTCTGCTTGCGCTTCTTCTTTAGCATTTGTTGCTTTAGCTAATTCTTTATCAGCTTCTTCAACTTTTGCTTGGGCTTCTTTAACTTGATTTTCCGCTTCTTCGAGTATATTAGCATTTTTTAATTCTTCAACATCATTTACAACCAGTAAATGTTCGGGTTTAAATATATTATTTTTAACCGCAAGTGTACATCCTACTGCTGCCGTAGCAACTCCAGAAGCAATAAGGACACCTTTTATAGTTTTACTTGATAATTTATTCATTATCAATACCTTCCTTTCAATTCACCTATATTATACTATATATTATGCCAAATGTAAAGTTTTACATTAATTATTTACAGCCAATTTTTGGGAAAATAAAAAATGCCACTTTTAAAGGTTTGCAGTTGGTCCTGTAGGTCCCGTCGGACCAGTAGCTCCAGTAAGTCCAATAGGCCCAATAGGTCCAGCCTCACCAGTAGGCCCCGTAGGTCCTGTTGCTCGATTGTTTAATTCTTCTTTATTTATTTTAAATAGTAAAGTTCCATATTATCTTTAAATCTCTATCGT
>CANQOE010000118.1 GCA_947625315.1 uncultured Bacilli bacterium
ACCTAAATCTAAAATAACTTTTCTTTTTCTTCTTCCCAATTGTACTCCATATTTCAGAAACTCTCTACATATTTTTCTAAAATATTACCTCCCGATAAAGTACCTTTGCCACTTAAAAACTTACCCGCAAAAGTATAATTTTTAAAATCTTCAATCATTTCACCTCGAGCATTAGCTAAAGTATCAAACGAAAACTTAAAACCATTTTCATCTTTGGGATTATGGGAAGCGGTAATCATTATTCCTAACATATTATGTAAATATCTTGCATAATAATGCATTGGTGTAGTAGTTAAACCATAATTATAAACATTTAGGCCACTGTCGGTTAATCCTCTTACTAAATAGGCCGCTAGATTAGGGGAAGATATCCGATTATCATAAGATACAATACATGTATTTTGATTTAATTTTTCTTGTAAATAAGAGCCATAACTTTTCCCAATTGTATAAGCTACTGTTTCATTTATTTCTTCCGGATATTTACCTCTAATATCATACTGTCTAAATATATTTGGGTTCATTTTTTTTCAACCTTCCTTTTATTTAATATAATAATAACACATTTTTAAGAACTTTAGTAGTAAAAATTTGTAATTTGACAATATTTTTAAATTGCTTATTCGAAATATTTGTGCTATAATAATAACGAATTTAGTTTTGGAGGGAAACTTTATGGATTTAGAAACTATCAAAAAAGAGTTAATTTCAATCATTGAAACATCTAAAAATGTAAGTGATATTGAATTGACTTCTATTAATAACTCCCAAGTATATGTTAAAAAAGGCTTAGAAGCTAAAGCTCAAAGTTATGCTTATCTCTATTATACAATCAAAAATAATACTTCTGATGTTCCAAGTGATTATTTAGAAAAAGTTTTTGCCGAATTAACAACCTTAGAATTAGATAGCACTTTAATTGAAAACTTAGAAACCTTAAAAAAAGATAACCATCAAAAATATCTTGATTTACTAGAGGATCAAATAAATTGCAGTCAAGAATATCAAAACTTACTTGCCCAAATAAAACAAAATGATGATGAAACTACGGTTATTAAAACGGCTAAGGATTTGGTAGCTTTAGAAGAAAAAAAGAAATCTATTATAACTAAGCGAAATAACCTCCAAAAAGATAATAATAAAGAATTTATGACGTTACTTATTCAATTTAAAGAAGAATTACTTAAAAATAAAATATCTCTGAAAGGAGATTTAGTTACTTCCTTAGAAAATATTATTAATAATTCTCCAGTTGAACAAGAACTAATTTTAATCGCTGACTTATTTTATGTTGAAAAATCTCAAGCCGAAGAAGCTCAAACATTAATTGCCAAAATTGGTTTAAATAATGTTAAATCTAAAGAAAATAGTGCGGATTTAACCACTTTAAATGCTGAGATTGCCGTTTTAGAACAAAAATTAAATTTAAATAATTTACCTTCTTCTGAAGAAGTTTCCGTTGATAACTCCGAATTAATTGAACGTTTAACTAAAAAATTAAAAGATATTAGTGATAAAAGAATAGCTAGTAAACAAGAAGGTGTAAAAGCCAGCAATAGCATTAAAGTTTTAGAAAGTGATTTAGAAATATATGAAGCTTTATTAAAAATTGTTACTATTGCTAAAGATGCTCAAAGAGATGTTAATAAATATAGTAAAAAAGAATTATATAAAATAGATGATAAATTAACTATTCTTAAAAAAGATTTAAATAAATATAATGAAGCTTTAATTGTTTTATATCGTCATGAACTTATCAATAAATTTCAAGATGATGTTGATATGATTCCAGTCTTAGAAGCCAAACTTGATGAACTTGGTCAACGTATTTCTTTATATAAAGATAAAAGAGTTCCAATGGAAGAAACTAAAAAAATTGGTGATAAATCATGGATGGTATTAAAAGAAGATTTAACCGAGGCCAATAATTATGTCGAAATGCTTGAATTAATATATGAAGCTCAAAAATTAAAAAAACAACAAAAGCTTGATGACAAATCTAAAGTGCCATTACCCGTAATTCAAATTAAAAGGACTAAAGCTAAACCTAAAATTTCTTCAATACCTAATCCCAAAATTTCAATAAAATTAAAACCTCAAGGAACTTCTAGTGAAGAAATTACAAGCCCAAAACCTACAGATACAGATACCCAAGTTCCCAAAAGTAATACATTTGCCAATTATGGAGTTTTAACTCCAGCCTATTCTAATATGGATTTAATCAATGCAATAATTGAACAACAAAGAAGAGATACTGATTCTTTAAATGATGAAGATTTAGAAAAGTTAAATATTCCCGATGATGATATTCCCGTTTTAATGGAAAACATTCCTGGATTATAAAAGCGTTATTAGATAAGAGTTTTAAAATAAAATAATCTTTTAAAGAGAATTAACTAAATGGTGGGAAGTTAAGAAAGATTAATTTTAAAATATCACTTATCGAGCTAAATATTTGAAAATAAGTAAAATATTTCGGTTTAACTAACCGTTATAAAAGTTAAAAGTTAAAAATTAAAGGTGGTACCGTGCCTAAAGCACCCTTTTGGTAGCACCTTTTTTATATGAAAAAGGAGGGTAGTATGAATTCCGATTTAAAAATAATTAAAAAATATTATGGTGAAAAAATGATGCATTTATGTCGCGAATTTTTTCCTATAATTTTAGAAAAAGAAGGTTTATTATCTAAATTAATGTTAGAAAACTTTGAACCATCTCATGATTTATATCAAGATATAAAAGATAATAATTTAGAAAGTAATTTTAAGAATTATCTATATAGTTTAGTAGATGTTGAAAAAAAAGAAATCAGAATAAATAAAATACCAAAAGAATTGATGAGTGAAGCAGGATATGATTTATATGAATGTTTAACCGAAGAAGATATTCAAAGTTTTAAAAAATACTATGCTCCAGGTGAAGCGTTATGCACCTTTAATGGAGGAAGATTAAAAACATGTCGCGTATTCTTTGCTGTCAAAAAAAATGTAAATGAAATAAAAAGAGAAGATTATAAAGAACCAAAAAGACAAGATAAATATGGAACAAGTGTAATAAGTATTCAATTTAGCTTAGATGGTTCCAATACATTATCCATAAAAAATCGATATAATCATCACGTAAACAATCCTGATGCCACTTTTTCTAATAATTTAGATAATATTATAAATGGCTTAACCAAAAGTTTTGAAGAATATTATGGAATAGTGCAAAAACATAAAAACAATGGATTTGAAATACCAAGTTATGTAAGAGCAAATGATGGTAAATATTATAAATATAATTATGAAATAAATAATACCTATTATTGTCCTAATAATATTATTATAGATAACTTTGAAGTAAAAAGATATGCCAAAGAAAAATATATAATAATGGATTACTTTATCTTAGATTTAGAAAATAAAATAATAAGTTTATATCCCAATTATGATTATCCTGATTCCTTTATTGATGGTTTAAAAGACATTGAAAGAATTGAAGTCAAAAAAGAAGATAATGGAAAAATA
>CANQOE010000119.1 GCA_947625315.1 uncultured Bacilli bacterium
TAACAGAGGTTATTTAGAAACCTCTGTTAAAATATTAGCATTATGGCCATTTAAATCAAATGGATTAGAAATATTTTCAGCATATTTAAAACTAATAGCTAATGTTTCTTTAGCAATAAAGTCTTGGAACTTTTCAACTGTTTTTTGAACCATTTCATCGCCATTATAAGTAATAGTAATTCGATCTTCAACATTATAATCTAAATTTTTACGAATATTTTGAACTTTTGAAATAAATTCCCGAGCAATACCTTCTAAAATTAAATCTTCCGTTAAAGTAGTATCAAGAATAATTAAAGAATTAGCACTTGTGGCAACATTATAACCTTCTTTAGCAAGGGAGCGAATATCAACCATTTCTTTAGTTACCTCAAAATCTTCATTAGCTAATTTAATATTTAGAGTTTCATTATTATTTAATTTAGTAATATCTTCTAATTTTAAAGCTTCTAAAGCTTGAGCAAAGTCTTTAATTTTCGAACCTAATATTTTACCTACTTCTTTAAAGTTAGGTTTAATAGTAAAGTTCATATATTCACTTAAATCTTCGACAAAGACAACTTCTTTAACATTTAATTCTTCTTCAATAAGTGAAACTAAGTTAGCTAATTGGTTTTTATCTTTAGCACTAATTAAAGCTTTACTTAATGGTTGACGAACCTTTATTTTGTTTTCTTCTCTAATATAGCGACCTAAACTAATTAAGGTTCTTACTTTATCCATTTTTTCTTCTAAAGCATTATTTATTAGAGTTTCATCACTGGTTGGATAATCGGCTAAATGAACAGATTCTTCGCCGGTTAAATTGCGATACATCTCTTCACTTAAGAATGGACATATTGGGGCAATTAATTTAGATAATCCTACTAATACCTCATAAGTAGTTAAATAAACAGCTTTTTTCGAATTATTTAATTCACTACCCCAGAAACGATTACGAGTTCGACGAATATACCAGTTAGATAAATCTTCACATACAAAGTTAGTTAAATATTTAACAACTTTATTTAAGTCATATTCATCAAAAGAGTCTGTTACATCTTTAATTAGACGATTATATTTAGATAATAACCATTTATCTATTTCTTCACGATCTTCATAAGAAATATTACATTCATTGGTATCAATATTATCAACATTAGCATACATACTAAAGAAACTATAAGTATTTCTTAATGGATTAAAGAACTTCGAATAAACTTCTTTTAAACCTTCGATATCAAATTTTAAAGGAGTCCAAACTGGGGAAACATAAGGTAAATAAAATCTTACTGTATCGGCACCATATTCTTTAATCGTGGTAAATGGTTCAACAATATTACCCCTACTCTTACTCATTTTTTTGCCTTCAGCATCTAGTAATAAATCATTAACTAAAACATTTTTGAAAGGGCTACAACCTTTAACAAAGGTGGAAATAACCATTAGAGTATAGAACCAACCCCGAGTTTGGTCAATACCTTCACAAATGAAATCAGCCGGAAATTGGGTATTAAATAACTCTTTGTTTTCAAATGGATAGTGATATTGGGCAAATGGCATAGAACCGGAATCAAACCAACAATCTAAGACATCTAAAATACGTGTCATTTCTTGACCACACTTAGGACATTTAATTTTTACTTCATCAATATAAGGGCGATGTAAATCAAGAGGTTCTTTTAAAGGAGTTGTTGCCATTTCTTTTAATTCGGCAATAGAACCTACCATATGAGTATAACCACACTCGCATTTATAATAAGGAATTGGACAACCCCAATAACGAGTCCGGGAAACATTCCAGTCGATGGCATTCTCTAACCAGTTAGCAAATCTTTTTTCGCCAACATAAGCAGGATACCAATTTACTTTTTTATTAGCTTCCACTAATTTATCTTTAAAGGCTGATACTTTAATATAATAGCTTGGCATAGAATAATAAATTAGAGGAGTATGACAACGCCAACAATGAGGATAGTCATGAGTTATTTTTTGTTTTCGAAATAATTTATCATTAGCTTTTAAATATTCGACAACTTCTTCATTGACATCATGAACAAATTTACCTTGCCATAACCCTTCAGTATAACAACCATCTTTACCAACAGGATTTAAGTTTGGTAAATCATAATTTTTGCCGACATTGGCATCATCATTACCAAAAGCCGGAGCAATATGAACAATTCCGGTTCCATCTTCCATCGTTACATATTCATCACAAGTTACATAGAAAGCTTTTTTATCAACGCTTATAGAAGGAATTAATTGTTCATATTCGGTATATTCTAATTCTTTACCTTTAAAAGTTTCTAATATTTTAGCTTCTTCCCCTAAAACCGTAGGAACTAAAGAAGTTGCTAAAATAAACTTATTGCCCATAGACTCAACTAAAGAATAATCTTCTTTTGGATTAACACATAAAGCAACATTAGCAATTAAAGTCCAAGGTGTCGTTGTCCAAACAAGGAAATAAACATCTTCATCTTTTTTCTTAAATGGTACAAAAACTGTTAAAGCTACATCTTGTTCATAAGCTTGAGCAACTTCATGGGAAGCTAGACCAGTACCACAGTGAGGACAATAAGGAACAACTCTAGTACCTTCATAAAATAAACCTTCTTCAAAGAATTTCTTTAAAATCCACCATTCAGTTTCAATATATTCATTTTTATAAGTTAAATAAGGATTGTCTACATCAATAAATTGACCCATTTTACTTGTTAAATCCGTAAAAGCCGCTTCATTTTCTCTTACGCTTTTGCGACATTCTTCATTAAAACGCGCAATACCTAGTTCTTCAATTTCTTTTTTACTCGAAATTCCTAATTTCTTTTCGACATGATTTTCGATAGGTAAACCATGGGTATCCCAACCTACTTTTCTTAAAACTTTTTTACCTTTCATAACATGATATTTACAAATTGCATCTTTTAAGTTTTTGGCAACCATATGATGAAGCCCTGGAAAACCATTAGCAAAGGCTGGGCCATCATAAAAAACAAAGTATTCATTATCTTTGCGCAATTCTATTTGGCGATTATTTATGGTATTAATACCACCCCAAGAAGCTAAAATATCGGCTTCTACTTCTGGATAACTTCTTTTATCCAAACTTTTAAAATTTTTCATATTCTTCTCTCCTTCTTTTATCCATATAATTTTTTTAAATATATTTTTTCATTATTTATTATTAATATAACAATATCTTTATCTAAAGAATTAGCAATTTTGCGACCATATTCGCTTTTTAAATCTCCTAACCTTATAATATCATTTTCTTTTAATAATTCTTCATTTAATATAATTTTATCACCTATCTTTGGTTTATATTCTATATCAAAGATCTCTAATTTAATTTTATATTTTTGAATATCATCTTTTAAATAATATTCATAATTATTAATATCCGTATCCGTTATTATTAATTGTTTCATTTTAAGTTTCATTCCTTTCACTTCGTTCAAGGCACACATAGCCATGAAAGCTTGAACAAAATTTATTTTAT
>CANQOE010000120.1 GCA_947625315.1 uncultured Bacilli bacterium
GTTTGTTTGTGTTTAGGATTTTCACAAATAACCATAACTTTTCCTTTTCTTCTAATTATTTTGCACTTTTTACAAATTTTTTTTACTGATGGTCTAACTTTCATTATAATACCTCCATTATCTTTTATTCCATGTTATACGCCCACGTGTTAAGTCATAAGGGGAAAGTTCAATTGTTACTGTGTCGCCTGGTAGAATACGAATCATGTTTACTCGCATTTTACCAGAAACGTAGGCTGTTACAGTAAAACCATTTTGAAGTTCAACTAAATAGTCGCCACCTTTAAGGACATCAACTACTTTGCCTTCAACTTCAATTTTTTCCTCTTTGGGATTTTCATTTTTTTTCATTTTATTATTTTTCGTCATTTAACTTGTCTCCTGTTAATATTTTATAACCATCTTTGGTAACTACCACCGTATGTTCAAAATGGGCACTAGGTAGTTCATCATCTGTAGATATTGTCCAATCATCATCGTGTAAGTAAACATATCTTTCGCCTATGTTCAACATTGGTTCAACAGCGATTACCATTCCACTTTTTAAAGTAAGTCCGGTATTTTCTTTACCATAGTTGGGAACATCAGGATCTTCATGAATACTAGTACCTACACCATGACCAACGAGTTCTTCAACAACACTTAAACCCTTAGAATGAGCAAAATTCGCAATAGCACTTCCTATATCTCCTATTTTAGCACCTTCTTTAATTTTAGACAAGCCTATTTCTAAAGCTTTCTGGGTATTTTCAACAAGGGCTCTAACTTCGGGAGAAACATCGCCAATAATATAGGTTCGAGCAGCATCACTATGATAGCCATGAAGCTCAACGCCAATATCAATAGATACGATATCACCATTTTTAATTTGGCGATTACTTGGAATACCGTGGACTACTTCATCATTTAGGGATACACATATGCTTGCGGGATAGCCTTCATAGTTTAAGAAAGATGGTCGAGCATTTTTAGATAGAATAAATTTATGAGCTATGTTATCTAATTCTTTGGTAGTAATACCTGGTTTTAAATGTTTTTTAACTTCTTCATGGGTTAAATAATTTAGATAACCAGCTTCGCGCATTATTTCTATTTCTCTTGCACTTTTAATACTAATCATTGGTCCGCCTCACTTTTAATAATCTTTAAAACTTCTTTAATTAACTCTTCACTACTTAATGTAGCATCTAATTCATAAAAATTAGATTGCGAACGATAATGTTCTAATACGGGAATAGTATTTTCTAAATAAGTAGCAAAACGCTTTTTGAAAGAATCCGCATTGTCATCTTTTCTAGTTGTTAGAGCTGTATGACAATCATCACAAATTCCTTCCGTTTTAGGTTTAAATAAATCATTATTTAAACTATAGCTTCTTTGACATTTAGGACATATTACCCGATTTAAAACTCTCTTTAAAGCTTCATCTAAAGAAATATCTAAATAGATAAGGCAATTGTTAGTAATATTATTACTTACTAACATTTCATCAAGCTTTAAAGCTTGGGATAAAACTCGAGGAAAACCATCGATGATAAAGGGACTATTACTTATTTTAGCTAATTCTTGACTAACTAATTTAACCGCGATATCATCACTTACTAATTTTCCACTTTTCATAATTTCATCTAACTCTTGGCCTAAAGGAGTGTTTAGACTAACTTCTTTTCGAAGTAAATCTCCAACACTCAAATGTTTGTAACCAAGATGTTTGATTAAGTAATCACTTATAGTTCCTTTGCCCGCGGCAGGAGGAGCGATAAAAATGACATTACGCATTTTATCTGAACCTCTTTTTGCGTGCACTATAAGAACGAGCTGTTAAGCTACTTTCAATTTGTTTGTAAGTTTCAATAGCCACACCAACAACGATTAAGATACCAGTACCTCCTAGAGAAACACTACTAGGTAGAGATGTAAACATAGACATCATTACCGGTATTCCCGCAAGGATTACTAAGAAGATAGCTCCCACAAAAGTTAATCTTGATAGAGATTTACTAATATATTTGGTTGTATCTTCTCCTGGTCTAACTCCCGGAATATAACCACCGTTTTGATTTAAATTTTTACTCATTTCTTCAGGATTCATTGTTAAGAAAGTATAGAAATAAGTAAAAGCAAAGATTAATACTATATAAAGAATAAATCCGGTAGCAGATGTTGTATAATTAATATAATTACGAACAAAATTAATCGCTGACTCATTGCCAATTAATTGGACAATAGTTGCGGGTATAGTAGTTATAATACTAGCAAATATTACGGGAATAACACTAGCACTATTTATTTTTATTGGTAAGAATGAAGTTTGAGCACCATAGGCACTAGTAGTTCGATTAGAATATTGAATAGGTATTCTTCTTTCGGCTAATTGAACCCATATAATACCAACAATAATTAAAATATAAACTAAGATAAATAAAGCAAATAAGGTAATACCTAAACCGGTATCAAAAGAACCATTGATAAAGGAATTATAAGCTCCGGTGAATACTCTTGGTAAACTCATTAAAATACCAGCCATGATTAATAAGGATTGTCCATTTCCAATACCTTTTTGAGTTATTTGGTCCCCCATCCATAATAGGAAAGCAGTACCAGCAGTCATAACTAAACTTATTTTTAAAGTAGTTACAACATCGGTTTTAAGCATAAACATACTTAGAGCATAAGCTTGAATAAAAGCAATGATAATACCCATATAACGCGTTATTTTATTTATCTTTTGGCGACCAACATAACCTTGGTCTTTTAATTCTTTGAAATAAGGAATAATGTCCATTTGTAATAATTGCGTAATGATACTTGCTGTAATATAAGGACTTACACCTAAACCAAAGATGGAATAGCTTCTTAAACCGCCTCCACTCATTAGGTTAAATATTTCTAAGAAACCTAAATCACTAGTTAGACGTGAGGCCCAAGGAATAGTAATATTAGTTCCTAGAGCAAAGAAGCCTAAACAGAAGATGGTAAATAATATTCTTCTTCTTAAATCTTTATTTTGTTTACTAAATATATTGGCAATTTTTTTAAACACCCTAAATCACCTCGGCTTTACCACCGGCATTTTCGATTTTGGTAACAGCAGTAGATGAGAATCTTTGGGCTTTAACTGTTAATTTTTTAGTTAAATTGCCATTTGCTAATACTTTAATACCGTTTAATTGTTTTTTAATTATTCCTTTAGATTTTAAAACTTCAGGAGTTACGACATCGCCATCTTTAAAGTGAGCATCTAAATCACTCAAATTAATACAAGCATATCTAACTGTAAATCTTTTATTGTTAAATCCTCTTTTAGGAATACGACGGTATATTGGAGTTTGGCCACCTTGGAACCATGGAGAAATACTAGCACCACTTCGAGATTTTTGACCATTTTCGCCACGAGTAGAAGTTTTACCCATGCCACTTCCTGGTCCACGACCTACACGTTTACGCGCCTTTGTTTCATTAGACGCTGGTAATG
>CANQOE010000121.1 GCA_947625315.1 uncultured Bacilli bacterium
TTTGATTTAAAACATAACCACCATAAGGCCCTTTAAGAGTATCAATATAAATACCCGCTTTTTCTATTTCATCTTTATAAACCCGAATCATTCGCGGAGATACTTCTAAATTTTCGGCAAGTTCTTTAATACTATATTTTCGTCCTGTGCTTAAATATTCTAGCATGGTAAGGACATTACTAATTTTAGACATAATTGTACCTCCTAAATATTAAGATATATTATATCATACTTTTAAGAAATTTTGTTAAAATTATTTTAAATTTTTAATGTTTTATGCTATAAATGAGTTGTTACTATTTTACTTTTTATTAAATAATAATATTATAAATTTGCTTATGAAGATATTTAAAAAAATTACAAAAAATACTTTACGATATAGAGTATTTTGCGATATAATAATTAGCGATTTTTAAAAAGAATTTATATTTATTATTTAGTTGGGGGCTTAATATGAAACAACTTTGTCATTTATTAAAATTAACGGAAGAAGAATTAAAAAGAGAAGTTTATAATTATTTGCAACAAAAAAAGAAGAATCCAATTTGCAAAGATGGGTTTGTTTATGCAGAAGGGGAAATTCCTATATTATTAGTGGCTCATATGGATACAGTATTTTATAAGCCACCAAAAAAATTATATTACAATAAAAAACAAGATAAAATATATTCACCTGATGGGGGAATAGGTGGGGATGACCGATGTGGAGTGTATGCTATTTTAAAATTATTAGAAAAATATAAACCTTATGTATTATTTACCCAAGGTGAAGAAATGGGTTGCATTGGAGTAACTAAAGCTGTTAATAAATTAAAAAAGCCCAATGTTAAATATATAATTGAGTTTGACCGTAGAGGAAGTAAAGATTGTGTTTTTTATGATTGTGGAAATAATAAATTTATAAATTATATTGAATCTTTTGGCTTTGTACTTGATTATGGAAGTTATAGTGATATATCAGTATTAGCAAGTAAATGGGATATTGCGGCCGTTAATTTAAGCAGTGGCTATTATAATGAACATACTGAAAATGAATATATTATATTTAAAGAATTAGTAAATACGATAAATCGTGCTGAAAATATGTTAAAAGAATATAAAAAAGCCCCTTATTTTGATTATCAAGAAATAGGATATACTTCTCATACTACTTATGATAATTTGGAAGCAGAATTAGAACTTTTAGTTAGATATTTTGGAATAAAAAGTAAAAATCAAATTTCTCAAATCTTATCACCAAATGTACAATCTAGAAAACTTGTTTTAAAAAAGCAAAGAAATCAGAAAGATAATAAAGGTGATAAGAAATGAAAGTGAGTAAAAATGAACTTATGAAAATATTTGATTTTATATTAGAAAATAAAAATGTTATCATTGGAGATAAAGGATTATTTAGCCGAGATACTTTAACTATGATAAGAGCAATAGTTAAAGGTAAAGTACCTAATAATTTTGAATTAACACCGGAGCAAAAAGATGTAATTGCCAAAGCATTTATAAAAAGTAATAATTATTTTAATGAAGATACGCCTGCTTTTCTTTTGAAAAATGAAGAATGTATTAGAGTAGCTATCTTTAGGAATATAAATAGTCTTAGTTATGCTAAAAATGTTCCTGATGATTTAGAAGATTATATAACTAAAAAGGCAAAAGAGGATAATTTAATTTTAAATGTTAAATTCCCAAATTATTTAAAAAGCAATTATACTGTTGCCTTAAATTCTATTAAACAAAAAGCTTCTACTGCTGATTTTGTTAATTGGGAGGCTTTTAATGAAGGACAAAAAAATAATCTTATAAATTTAGCTTTAAATAATGGCTATGTTTTAACGTTATCAAGTTGTGAATTTTTAACCGAGAATTTAGGAGTTGTATTACAATCTTTAAAAATAGATAAAGAAAATATAAAATTTGCTAGTGAAAAAATAAAACATCATCTCACTATTTTTAAATATTTATTATTAAATGGTTATCAATATACAGATGATTATATTAAAAGCAGAACTTTAAATTATTTTTTGGATGAAGAAGTTATGGATTACTGTTTTAGAAAAGAAGAAGTTTTTGGAGCAAATAAAAATGCATATAATTCATATATTTTCAGATTTACCAAAATGTATCATATAGCTTTAAATATTTTTCCATTAATAAGTTCATTTGATTCGGTCTTTCAAATGGTTGCTGATGAAGAATGGAAATCATATCGAAAAGATAATTTGGAATATTACGAAAATATCTTTGGGAAAATATGTACTCAATTAAGAAATTGTGATACTTATGCTAATGCTCTTAATTCTTTAAAATTTAGAGAAAAGTTAAAAGATGTTTTAGAGGAAAAATATAATACTTTAGATTTAGCAATGAAAAAATATTTTATTTTATATCATAGCAATATTCCTAATAAATTAGAAAAATTGATACCATTTCAAAATATAATTGCTAAAATGGCCGCATTATATATAGCTAAAAGCAAAGAATATTTTAAAAAAGATGAATTAAAAAAATATTATAATTGGTTAAAACCTTATTTTAAATTAAAACTTGATAATCAATTTGTTTATAAAAAATTAATTCAAAGTAAGAAAAGAAATAAATTTAGAGAATTGTACTTAAATGATGATAAAGAAATATGCAATTTTTTAACAAATATAGCAAATAAATATAAAGACATTCTTGATGATTATACACTTAAAAAAATAATCGGATATTTTGTAGAGTATAAATATTCAAAGTTTGATAGTATTATTAGCAGTCCAGATAAATATGAAAATTTTGAAAGATATGAAAAAGCAGTTAAATTAATTCATAGATTAAATAGTGGTTATATAAAATATGATGGAGTTGAATTAACTAATTATAAAGACATAATTGCTTATGATGAAAATAAAAAAGAATATATTTATACAGGTATTACTTTTGGGGAAAAAGATTTAGAAAAATATCAGGAATATAGAAAAGAAGAAAAGATATTTGAAAAAATTAAAAAAGAGATTATGCAAAAAGTAAAAACGATAGAAGTAGATGATAAGGTTAATTCAGATTTAGTTGATGAGTTAAAAAATAAATTGCCATTTACTGATGAATATTTTGTATTTGATGAACAATTTACTTTATCTGAATTTAGTTTTAAAGAATTTTTAGACGTTTGTCTTGATCATGGCAATGGTTTTGTAGTAAATAGTTTATTAGATGATAAATCATTTGAAAATATTATAAAAGTAGTTTCTAATAATGGTTTATTTTGGCTATTACTATTTATGAGCCGTGATTCTAACCCTACTTTAAGAGAACACGCAATTAGAAAAAGTTATATTATAGATTTAATTGATAATATGAGAGAAATTACTGAATTAGCCGAAGAATTTAAATTTGATTTATCTAATTTCCAAGAATTATTTTTAGTTTATGAAATGAGTAAATGTGCTAATTTGGAAGATGTTGCTATTTTGGGTAAAGAAG
>CANQOE010000122.1 GCA_947625315.1 uncultured Bacilli bacterium
TTAAATATTATTAAAAGACTAAATGCAATATTAAAAATTTTATTTAAAAAAATTGCATTTAATTCTTTAAGTAATAAAATTAATTAATTAATTTGACAAAAAAATAAAAATGTAGTATAATAAAGGCCATATCAAAAAGGGGGAATTTTTATGACTATAACAGAAGCTAAAAAACTATTTGGAATAAATGGAGTTTATACTATTGATGAATTGAAATCTATTTATTATAGATTAGCAAAAAAAGAACATCCTGATATTTCAAGTGATGATAAAGCTGAAGAAAAAATGAAATTAATTAATGAAGCTTATGATATTTTAAAATCTAATTCAAATGTTATTGAAGAATATAATGACTTTTATAAATATAAACAAAATGTTATTAAAGGAATTAAAAAATATATAGAAGTTGACGATGCTAATGATTTAGACTTAAAATATTATGGCTATGATATTTTTTTAAAAATTAAAGCTAAGGTTAATAGTACTTTAAAAGAAATAAACGATGCTGTTAGTCGAGTTGATATTGGTTTTAAAGTAAGAGAATTGGAAATGTTTATTACTGATCAATATCGCAAACTAAAAAATAAATATTGTGAGTATTATGAGATAAAAATAGCGGATCATGAAGTTATTTATAGTGGGCCTTTAAGTGAGTTTCTAGCTCAACTTCAAATTTTAAAATATGATTATTATGATAATATGACTAAAGAAATTGTAGGAGAATATAAATTATATTCTGGCTATAATGATATTGAGCAAGAAATAGAAAAATTAAGAGTTAAGGCTTTCGATAATATATCTCTTGGTATATATAATAATAAGGAAATATTTAATAATTTAAAAAGAAATATTATTAATTTATTTGATGAATATACCAAACGTAAAAAAGCTTATTTAGATTTTCTTAAAGAAAATGAAAATATTAGCCCAGAATTTGAAGTAGCTGTTAAAGAATTAGAAAGTAAAATAACTTGTTCTACATTTTATGATGAATTAACAGAATTAAAGATGCAAATTAAGAGTCAAACTCCTGAAAATAGATATTTAAAGCTTTATAAAAAAATAATAACAAAAGCAACCAAATTTTTATTAAAGCTAAATCCATTTGATAATCAAAATAAAGTCCAAGTTTTATTTTTACTACAATTAATAAAAGAAAAATTTGAATCTTATGGTAAAAATGAGCTTTCTTTTCAAAATTTATGTAAATTAGAAAAAATAAATTTCATTGATTTAGCCGAAGATTTTAAAATTATAGAGACTATTGATGGTACTAAATATGATTTAAATTATGGAAATAATAATTCAGAGTTAGTTTTAAATAATGAAATAGAAGAAATATATCATAATTTAATAGTTAAAGCAGGTAAAGCCTTAATTAAATTAAATCCTTTAGATGATAGCTTTTCAATAGCAATGATTTTAATTCAGTTAACGGATATAAATAGAATCTTTGATGAATTTAAATATGGATTTATAGATTTTGATAATTTATTAAAACTTAATGAAATTAACTTTAACGATTATAAAGCCGATAATGGTATTATTTCTAATATTGAAAGGACATTAGGTATTAAGAAGTCAAGATAAGATAATGCTAATTGAAATTAATCAAAAAATACTAGTAATTAACTAAAAAATATGTTAATATAAATACGTGGAGTGTTAGAGGTATTCCTCTAATGCCTACTTTTGGTGTAGACATCAGCCTTAACGTTAATATTGCTGTTGACAATATTAACATTAATTGTTATGGTTGGTGCCTTTTCTTTTAAATTAAATAGCTTTTTAAAACTATTAAAAATCCAAAAAGAAAATTTATCCATTTTATACCTCCTATTTAGTATAAAACCAAAACCCCAAAAATTAATTTGTAAGAAGGTTAAAAACTAAAATAGTAGATCTAAACCAGAATAGGCACCAAAGAAATAAAGCTAACACTCCTAAACTAATCATACTATAAAATTAACTTTTTGTAAAGAAAAACTTATTTTTCAAATTCTATATTTTTATCAATTTTGCCTAAAAAATAATTGGCACTAACTTTATAATTTTTACAAATAGTATATAAAAAGGGTGTTGCAATTAAATTTTTATCTTTTTCATAAGCAGATATAACCAAATAAGTTGTATTAAGTAAATTAGCTAATTTAACTTGGGATATTAGATTAACGCCATAGTTTTAATCTTTGACCAGCTTTAATTTTACACTTTTATAAAATTTCTTATAACATTTATTTTCCGTAAATCCAAATATATAATCAATAGAAACATTAAAATAATCAGATAGAGTTATTGAATGAATTGTAACTCTTTCATTTTTTATATAAATTAGATGCTTGTTTTGTAACGCCTATTATATGTACTAAGGATCTTTGAGATAATCCTTATGTCGTTGCCAGTCAATTAACTTAAATTTGTCTTTAAGTTAGATATTTAATATAAAATAAATAAGCTACCATTTTTTGATAGCTTTTTATATGATTTCATCTATTAATCCATAATCTAATGCTTCATCTGCACTCATAAAATTATCTCTTTCACAATCCTTAATAATTTTGTTTAAGTTTTGATTAGTATTATCTGCTAGTATTTTATTTAATTTATCTTTAATTTTTAAAATATGTTCGGCATGAATTTTGATGTCTGTTGCTTGACCACTTGCTCCACCTAAAACTTGATGAATCATTACTTCGGCGTTTTTTAAAGCACTTCTTTTACCCTTAGTTCCACTTGAAAGTAAGAATGCTCCCATTGAGGCGGCCATACCTATTACTATCGTTCTAACATCACTTTTAATATAATTCATAGTATCATATATCGCTAATCCGGATGTAACTGAACCTCCAGGACTATTAATATACAAATAAATATCTTCATGACTTTGGGCATCCAAATATAATAGTTCACTAACTATAATGGAGGCTGTTGCATCATTTACTTCGCCACTTAGAAATATAATCCGATCTTTAAGTAATCTGGAATATAAATCATAAGCATATTCTTTATTACTACTCTTTTCAATAACTGTTGGTATAATCATTTTTTTTCCTCACCCCTTTAATTATAGCTAAAAAATCTTTAACTTATTCATAAAATTACTAAATTTATGTGACAAATTTAACTTTTTGTGGTAATATATAATAGAATAAGAGGGTGTTAGTCATGAATAATTGTCTTATAACTTTTGATAAAGATAAACAAATAGAAGTTCCCCTAAATACTTCTTATTTAGAAATTAGTAAACATTCTATGTATAAAGATACAGTTTTAGGAGTTAAAAAAAACAATGAAATAATTCCTTTAACAGATAAAGTATCTACTAATGAAACTATTGAATTTTTTGATATAAATAGCTTAGAAGG
>CANQOE010000123.1 GCA_947625315.1 uncultured Bacilli bacterium
ATGATAGGTTCATAAAGATTAATTAAGTTTTTCTTATCAATCTCGGTTATAATTCCTTTATTAATTACTTTATAAGTATCCGCGGGTAATAGAGTAACTAATTTCATGGCTTACTTCCTCCTTAATTATCTATATTATAAAATAAAGTTAAGTTTTTAGCAATCAGTATTTGCTATTTTAAAAAATTATATTAAAGAGACTTTATCAATCCAGTCTTCGATTAAACTTTTATCAATATGAACATTATTATTTATATCACTACCTATTAAAATATTAGGTTTATTTAGAGCATAATAGTCTGTCCCACCAGATTTATATTTATGATATTTATCGGCTAATAAAATTAAATTATTTCTTTCACTTTTAGAAAACAAAGGATAAATACATTCTAATCCATCAATATCCGTATTTTTTAATATATCTTCAATTGTTTTATTTTTATTATCAAAGGGATATAAATATCCATGGGCTAAAAAAGCTAAACCTCCCGCATTATGAATTATTTTAATAAGTTCTTTTAATTCAATTAAGTTTTTACTTTGATTTACATAAAAAATACTTTTTTTTATTACTTACATGATCCCGAAAAAAAGAAGTAGCAGTAAAAGTACCATATTGTTTAATTAATTTAGCATTTTCTTGATGCTTTAATAATTCAGTAGCTAAAGTAAAAGATGCCCATTGTTTTTGAGGATCATTTAAATCTATATAAAGATTTTCTTCATTAAATTTAAAGCCAACATTTTTAGCAATATCTTTTAATATCTTTAATTCATTATTTTGGATTTTTAAATTATTAATTTTAGGTATAGCTATTTTTTTATAATCAATTCCATATGCTAAAACTTCAATATTCACATCTTTATAAATTGCTTTTAATTCTGAGCCAATAATTATTTTACCAGAAAATAAAGTTCGCAGTTGAGGATTTTTCTCTAATTCATAGTAAGAATCAATTTTATCATGATCAGTAATAGAAATTATTTCTAGTTTTTGAGTTTCAGCTTTTTTTAAAATAGCTTCTAAAGAATCAGTTCCATCAGAATAGCTGGTATGAATATGTAAATCAATCATAAATATATACTCCTCTTTTAAAATTATTATAACATAACAAAATTAAAAGATTAAGATTTTTTTTAATTTTTTTTATTTTTATAGATAATTACAAATAATAATAAAATTATTATAAAACAAAGGGACGCTATAGAAGGCAATACTAAAGGATTTATTTCTTCTTTTATTTCTAAATTAGTATTATTATCTACTACTTGGGCAACATTTACTTCTTTTGTAACATATAAATAATAACTATTAACTTCTTCATCGTTATAAACACTTATAACTACTTCATTTAGATTATTAGTTAAATTATTGCCAATTATAGATATATTATAACCAGTACTTACTTTATAATCTAAATCTAATTCTTGAACATCTTCTTCAACACTTATTGTATATATATTATTTAAAGAATCAAAATCTAAACTCATAGTTCCATTTAAAACTTTTAAATCTTCTAGCATAAAACCACCATTAATATTATTAACCAAATAAAAAGTAATAAACCTAAATCTATTACTATTTATATTAAATTAATTTAATTAGTATTTCATTCATAACATAAAGTTTTTTAGGATTAATAAACACTCTTCCATTTTCATAAATTAAATCCCCACTTTTAATTAAAGGTTTAATAGGGAAAATATTTTGCATATTTTCATTATATTTATCAAAAAATTCTTGTAAACTTATTCCTTCTAATTTTCTTAAACCTAAAATTAATTCATTTTCCATATTATCTATTTTCGTCATTAAAGATTTACTACTAATAAAGTTTCCTTTTAAATATTCACTTAAACTTTTAGTATTTTCATATCTTATTGCTTCTACATAACCAGAAACTCCACAACCAAACCCATAGTATTCTTGATTATTCCAATAAGTTAAATTATGTAAAGATGCATATCCCTTTTTAGCAAAATTAGATACTTCATAATGGATATACCCTTTTCTCTTTAAATATTTTTTAATTAATTCATACATTCGGGCATCTTTTTCTTCTTCAATAGTTTTTATTTTATTAACTCCTACTAAAGTATTTTTTTCAATCATTAAACTATAAGTACTAATATGTTCTGGTTTTAATTTAGTAATTAATTTTAAATCTTTTTTTAAAACTTTAAGAGTTTCATTAGGTATAGCATACATTAAATCTAAATTGACATTTTTAAAACCAATTTGTCTTATTAAAGCCATTTTATTTTTAACATCTTTAAAATTAGCTTCTCTATTCATAAAGTTTAATTTTTCAGGGTTAAAACTCTCTATTCCAATACTTAGACGATTAACTTTATTATTATATAATAATTCTAGTTTTTCTTGAGTTAAATCATTGATATTAGTTTCCATAGTAAACTCCACATTTTCACTTAATTTAAATACTTTTAATATCTTAAATAATTTTGTTAATTCTTCATAACTTAAAGAAGTAGGTGTGCCTCCCCCAATATAAAGAGTTTCAATAGTTTCTCCTAAATAACCATTTTCAATTTCTTCTTGTAATTTAGTTAAGTATAAATTAATCCATTCGCTATTATAAACAACTTTACAAAAATCACAATAAGAACAAATACTATTACAAAATGGAATATGAATATAAACACTTTTAATTTTTTCCAATTAAGAATCCTCCCCACTTAAAATACTTAAGAAAGCTTCTTGAGGGACTTCCACATTCCCAACCATTTTCATTCTTTTTTTACCTTCTTTTTGTTTTTCCAAAAGCTTTCGTTTACGCGATACATCGCCCCCATAACATTTAGCTAATACATTTTTACGCATCGCACTTATAGTTTCTCTGGCAATTACTTTAGAACCAATGGAAGCTTGAATAGGTGTTTCAAACATTTGTCGAGGAATTAATTCTCTTAATTTTTTAACAATTGCGCGACCTCGCGGATAAGCTGCTTCTTTATGAACAATTGTTGAAAAAGCATCAACGATCTTTCCATTTAATAAAATATCCATTTTTACTAAATCGGATTCTTTATAACCACATATTTCATAATCAAATGAAGCATAACCTTTAGTATAACTTTTTAATTTATCAAAAAAATCATAAACAATTTCACTTAGAGGTATTTCATAATGAATATTAACCCGCGTTTCATCAATATATTCCATTGATTTATATATTCCCCTTTTATCTTGACATAACTCCATAATTGAACCAATATAAGCTGAAGGAACAATTATATTTGTATAGATATAAGGTTCTTTAATAAAAGCAATTAAAGCTCTATCAGGCATTTTACTAGGACTATCTATTTTTAAAACTTCTTGGTT
>CANQOE010000124.1 GCA_947625315.1 uncultured Bacilli bacterium
CCCTAAGGGAGTCGAACCCCTAACCTTTAGATCCGTAGTCTAACGCTCTATCCAATTGAGCTAAGGGTGCCTAAAACTTTTTAGGGCACTTTTTAAAATGCATTATCATTATAGTATAATTATATGCAAAAATCAAGTATTTTCGTACTAAAAAGTTATTTTTTAATTACTCATCTAAGTTTTTACCTAAGATTTTATCAATAGAGTAATGATATTTTTTCGATAATTCAACAATTACAACGGTAAGAATTAAAGTTTTACTTTTTTCATAGCGATTCCAAGTTGGTTGATTAATATTTAATTCTTCGGCAATCTTAGTTTGAGTTAAATTCTTTTTAGTTCTTATTTTCTTTAAATTTTCGCCAGTTACTTTAAGTTTAATGTCGGGATGAGCATTAGCATAACGTTTTTTGTTACTAAATCCAACAACATAATCTATTGAAACATTAAATAAGTTACAAAATTGGTTTAGACGACGTAAAGGAATAGTATCAGTACCACATTCCCACATACTATAGCTACCTTTTGTAACGCCTAAAGCATCGGCTACTTCTTTTTGTTTTAAGCCTGCTTCTTCTCTTACTTCTTTTAATCTTGGAAATTGCATTTAAATCACCTACATTCATTTTCTCAAAAAATATGGAAATATTTATATTTTGGAGTTTAATCGTATATTATTTTACAAATTTTTGGCTATTTTGACGTTTTATGACAATTTATTTATAATAATTTCCTTGTTTATATTAATATATTAGTGTATAATAAAATAAGAAGGTAGATTGATATGCGATATTATATAGCGGTTGATAAACGAAGCGGGAATAATAGATATACTTTTGTATCTATGAATATTTTAGCTAAATTAACTAATGATAAGGAATTAGAAAAAGATAATAATTTAAAAGCTATATATAATTTTACAACTAATTTTTATTCGGCAAAAGATTTAAGGGATTATTTAATAAGCAATAAATTATTACCAACATCTTTTAAATATGATTCCCTATATATTATATATGAAATTAAAGAAAATGGAAATAGTTATTTTCATAGTTTACCTATTGCTTATAAAAATGATAAACATTATTTTAGTTTTAGATATATACCTAAAATGGTGGTCGATAAAAATAGAGTTGATGATACATATTTAAAAAAATTTGTTGATATATTTAAAGATAATTTTAATTTAAGTGAAGAATATTATTTATTAAAATCTTATAGTGAAGGTTATGCTAGTGATGATAAAATATATTCCTTAGTACAAGATTTAATAAATAAAACTTGTTATGTAAAAAGAGGTAATACTTATAATTTTAGTTTTCGCAAATTTTATGAAATAGCAATGAAAATGGTTTTTATTGATAGTCAAGAAAAATTAAAAAAAATACAAGAAGTAAAACCAATTATTACAGAACAAAAGTTAAATGCCGTCCAACAAATAGAAGAAGAATATTTATTAGATAGAAGTAAAAAAATAAATGATGAACAAACTAGGTTATTTTAGTTTGTTTTTTAAATCATTTATTGTTTGATGAATATTATTTTCAAAAGGAAAAGCTCGCCAATCATATTGATCTTTAATATTTAAGTCTTGAGCAATAAAAATACGCATTATTTGGCTTATAGGTTCAAAATTATAAGTGATGTATTCTTGACCTTGATGGTTTTGATAATAGATATAATTTTGATCTTTTTTAATTTCGGTTAAATTATTAATTTTTTGAAAATTTAATTGCTGTATTATAGCTTCTTCGTTTTGATAATGGTGATTAATGATATGGGTGTGAGCATGAATTACACAACTCGCACATAAACCACAGGGGTCGGGGGTACCGTGTTCAAAGATTATAGGATATTTATGATAAATACTTTTAAATAATTTGCGGTATTTATGAATGATGTTTTGATATTCTAACATTAATTCAGCATTAAAATTCGTCATAGAATAACAATGTTTTTTAGGCAATATTAAAATATAGCCAGGAGTTAAAGCTCCAAGACCCGGAATAATACGAAAGTTTTTAGTTTCCTCGATTATTTCGTTATAATATTTAGTTGAATCTAATTGACAAAATGGACAACTCATAGTTAGGCTCCTTTTTAATAAATATAATAAACTAAAAATAAATATTTAGCAAGATTTTAATTTTAAATTTTGCGAATTTTAGAATAACCTTTATCTAATAAATCAATAAATTCAGAAGGTATTTTTGGTTTAGCCTCCTTTATTAGATTATCATCAATTCCATATAAAGCTTCGGCCATGGAACCAACTATACAAGCATTAGTATCAGTATCGCCTCCAAAAGAAATAACTTTTTTTAGAGCTTCTTCAAAATTATTTGAACTAAATAAGGCATATAAACAATTATTTAGAGTTTCATTACAAGTTAAATTAAATTTTAAAAATGGTTGATAAGTATATTTTAAGTTTAGTTTTTGAATAATTGCTTCTTTAGTTAAGCCTTGGCGAGCATAAAATATAATTAATGATATAAGTATGGCACAGTTAATAGCTTCTAAAGAATTATGAGAAGGTATAGTAGCTTCTTTAGCATTTTTTAATATTTCTTCTTCAGTATTAAATAAATAGCCAACCAGAGATATGCGCATCATAGCACCATTTCCGATACTTTGGCCAATTTCTTCTGTTTTAGACCACTTAGTAAAACCTGGTGAAAAAATTCCGGCAAAGTATGGTTTAAAATTAGGCTTATGATCTTTATAAGTTTTCGCATATTTTTTTAAATAAAATAAATAATCTTTATTGTTTAAAATTGCTTCAAGAATAGCTATAGTTAAGATAGTATCATCACTAAAAAAACTATTTTTAGTTATTAATTTTTCAATATTTAAAGCTTGGATTTTTTTAGTTTGGTTAAATTCATAAATTGAACCTGATAAATCACCAATAATTGCACCCCACATATTTTTCACTCCTTATCTAATTAAAAAAATTAAAACTCAAATTAATAAAAATCTGAATTAATTAATTATTATTTTGTATCCTAAAGTAAAAAGTACAATAACTTTATAATTCAAATAAGTATATATTTTCTATATATTTTTCTCTAAATAAATGATTATCTATATACTTTCCACCTATATGCTTATAAAAATTATTAGAAGGATTACCATCTAGACAGCCAATTATTAATTTTTTTATTCCTTTTTTCATAATATTTTTAACAGCATAATCATATAACATTTTGCCATAACCATTTCCCTGATATTCTTTTAAAATATATAAAGAATGTATTTCTGCGG
>CANQOE010000125.1 GCA_947625315.1 uncultured Bacilli bacterium
TAGAAGTAGATGATAAGGTTAATTCAGATTTAGTTGATGAGTTAAAAAATAAATTGCCTTTTACTGATGAATATTTTGGATTTGATGAACAATTTACTTTATCTGAATTTAGTTTTAAAGAATTTTTAGATGTTTGTCTTGATCATGACAATGGTTTTGTAGTAGGCAGTTTATTAGATGATAAATCATTTGAAAATATTTTAAAAGTAGTTTCTAATAATGGTTTATTTTGGCTATTACTATTTATGAATCGTAATTCTAACCCTACTTTAAGAGAACATGCAATTAGAAAAAGTTATATTATAGATTTAATTGATAATATGAAAGAAATTACTGAATTAGCCGAAGAATTTAAATTTGATTTATCTAATTTTCAAGAATTAGTTTTAGTTTATGAAATGAGTAAATGTGCTAATTTGGAAGATGTTGCTATTTTGGGTAAAGAAGTTATTGAAAAATTATATAAACATGATGAATATACTAATGTAGATGCAGAAGAAATAATTACAATGGCTAAAGAATTAGTTTGTTATATGGCAAAACGAAGTAAATCAACCGTTCCTTTTGTAAAGGGACAAACAGATAATTATAAATACTCTATTTATGATTCACAAGATGAAACTATATTACTGGCTGGAATTTATACAGATGCTTGTTTTAGAATAAATGGTAATGATAATGATTTTCTTCATTATTGTGCATTGGATAAAAATGGCTTTGTTATTAAAATAACGGATTTGTTTGGCAATTTTATTGGTAGGGCATCTGGTTTTAGAAATGGTAACTGTGTATTTATAAATCAAATTAGAACTATTTATGATGAAGGTGGAAATTATTATACTAGCGAAGATGATAATGAAAGAAAAGATATAATTGAAACCTTTAAAAAAGCTTGTGAAGATATTGTTACTACATCACAACAAAATCCTAATGAAATTAATAAAATTGATTATGTTTTTGTAACCAAAAGTTATGCTATGGAAAATACTGATGCCAATGTTTCAGATGATGTTACTGCAAAAATTGGTTGGAACCCAATGGATAATAAAAGTGAAGACTGGGAAGAATTTATTGATAAAACCAAAAATTTAGAAGAAGCCTTTGATAAAGGTTGTTTTGATACAGATTATGGAAACTATCCACTAATTTGTATGGCATCAGCTAAAAGTGAGGAAATTAAACCAAATGATATAATCCTTGAAAATGTTGAGGCAGTTTATGAAAGAAAAAGAAATAAAATAATTGTTACTACTTCTCATGAACCACATATAATTAATAAATTGAATAAAATAAATGGTATTAAAGCATATTTAGGTGATTACTATTATAGTTCTGTAGAAATACCAGAAAGTGCCATAATATTTAGCGGAGATAATTGGTATATTATTTTTGATGGTGAAAAGATTACAAGTAGTACTCTTTTAGAATTTGATTCAAAAGCTAAAATTGAGTTTGATGCGGTGTTAGGTACTATATATCAATATATGAAGAATAAACAACAATTTAGTTTAGAGCAAATAGCAGATATTTTACAAGCAGATATATTAAATAATGAAACAATGAGATTAAAATTAATTAAAAAGTTTTAGAAAAAGTGTCAATTATTTTAGCTATAATTGGGTAATATTTAAAAAATAATAAGGTGAATATATCAATAATTCTAAATAGTGTAATTGATTTATGATGAACTAACTAAAAGCTCTTTTTAATGAAAAAGTACATCAAACTAAGCGAGTGTCGCAGTTATCTACAACTATCATAAGACGAGTGATATAAATATCACTCATTGCTATAATGATATTATGATTTTTGCTATTTTAAAATTGAAGATGAAGATTATATATCAATTACTGATATAGATTTCTTTGTATCTGATTGGTTAAGAAATAGAAATAACTATTGAATTTTTAGGAATTTGTGAAGAAATACATAATCTTAATTTTAATTATGGCGAATTCGCCATAATTAAAAGCCAAGCAGGATTAAATAGTTATAAAATAAGTTTATTTATGGTTATGGTAGCTTCTTATTATTTTAAATTTTTTAATTTAAAGAAAAGACATAGGGGTTATCTATAGTACCATCACCAGCATTATATTTAAGAGCAGAATTTAAGTAAATAACAGGATAGACAGAATATTCAACATTAACTTTATTGTCCGCAATATGTCCTGATGGCTCTAAAAAATTGGCATTAGTTGGGAGAGAATTACAAGGATTTATGGTCCAAGAATGAGTTTTTATATTGTCATATAGCCAATTATCTTTAGGACATTTATAATAATCCATTAATTTAGTAGTTCTAAGACAATTAGTTGATGGGTTGGCTAAAATATAATCACTAACATTCATTAAGCCAACATAATATTTTTCTTGGGTTTCTTTTTTAATTTCTTCGGAATATATATTTTGGGCATCAAGTAGATAATTGGTAGTTTCTATATTCCAATTAACTTTTTCTAAAAGAGAAGTATCTAAATTATTTAAGTAGTCAGTGTTTAAGTAATTATTTAAGCTAGAATTTTCCCAATCGTTGATGTTTTTACTATCCCACTTAAATTCACCAATACTATTAACTTTTATTAATTTAATAAGATTTTTTTGCTCGAATTCAAATATACCAATTATGCGCCATAGCTCATTATTTAATAAAACATAGTTATTTGGGGAACTGCCCTCAAAACGGTAACCATTTTCTTTAACTAAACAATTATTGGTATCTTTATCAACACATATTTTATTTAATAAGTAATTATTAAAAAGAGAATTTTCATTTTTATTAATTTCTTCTTTAATAGAACAAGCAAATTTTGTTTTTTTCCAAGTAGTAACATCTTCATTATTATTACAATGATAATGATTTACGAATATTCCTTTATCAATATAATCAATACTTCCTCCATCTAAATTTTCTCTTATCTTAAGTAAGGGGCTATTATCGAATATTTTTGCTTGTATTGTATCAAGTATGATAACACTAACCAAAACTCCTAGAACAATTAATGTAATTTTAAAACCTTTATTCATAGTTCCTCCATTTTTAAAATACTTTTATTGCTTAAATTATAACATACATTACTTATGATTACAATTAAAAGATTATTTAATCTTCATATATAGCATAAACAATATTAATAATACTACTATTTTTAAAGTTTTAGTTTTTTATATATTCATTTACATAACAAAAAAACTAACATTTTAGTTAGCATTTATTACAATCGGAATTGTTTTTCCGAGTA
>CANQOE010000126.1 GCA_947625315.1 uncultured Bacilli bacterium
CTTTACCAATTTTACCTAACTCAGGCATCATACTAGGAGTTGCTACAATGACATCAAAATCAAACCAATTTTCTTTCGCGATTTTTTCAATCATTTCTTTGCCACCTACATATGTAGCCCCTGCTTCTTCAGCTTCTTTTTGTTTTTGAGCTTCGGCAATAACTAAAACTTTTTTAGTTTTACCAGTACCATTAGGTAATACAAAACTACCTCTTAAGTTTTGGTCAGTTTTCTTTGCATCTATATTTAATTTTATAGCCGCCTCAATTGTACTATCAAATTTTGTAATACTTGTTTCTTTTACTAATTTAACAGCTTCATCTAAACTATATAGTTTATTAGCTTCTAACTTTTTAGATGCTTCCACATATTTTTTTGAACGTTTCATCTTTTTCCCTCCTATCTTGTGGTTTTATAGTTGGATTTCTTTTATTTTTAATTAATTTTCTTCTTTTTCTTCTTCTTTAGTTTCTTCTTCACCAATTACTGGAACATCAACATTAGCTTCTTGAGCTTCAGCTTCCATTTGGGCTAATTCTTCATCTCTCTTAGCTTGTTCCGCTTCTTCTTTTTGGGCTTCGGCTTCTTGAGCTGCAAGTTCAGCATCATTAACACCTTTAACGGCAACACCCATATTTCGAGCTGTACCTTCAATGATATTCATCGCCGCCTCAACATCATAAGCATTTAAGTCTGGTAATTTAGTCTCGGCAATTTTACGCAAATCATCTTTGGTAATCGTAGCTACAATATGATTAGCTCCTTTACTAGATCCTTTTTGAATCTTAGCAGCTTTCTTAATTAAGAAACCAGCTGGTGGAGTTTTTAAAACAAAATCGAAACTTCTATCTTCATAAACAGATATTTCACAAGGAACTACATCTCCCATTTTATCTCTAGTTGCTTCATTAAACTTTGTACAAAATTCTTGTAAGTTAACTCCGGCTGGACCTAAAACAGTACCAACTGGAGGAGCTGGTGTAGCTTTTCCTGCTTCGATTTGTAATTTAATCTTTTTAACGACTTCTTTAGCCATGAAAACACCTCCTATAATTTAATATTTTCAGGTTAGTGGTATATAGGCAAATCCAAGTTCCTTCCCACTAAATTTTATGCAAACTAAAAATAAATTTGCAACACTATGATAATAACATAAGTTTTAATAAAAAGCAAGTAAAATATTAAAAAAAACTAATCTTTAAAATTAGTTTCCTTTAATTTGATTCATTACTTCTTCAGCAAAGTTCTCATTTCTTTTTTCCATACCTTCGCCTACTTCATAACGTATTACTTTAATTATTTCCCCATTATTCTTTTTAACATAGTCATTAACTGTAATATCACTATCTTTAATAAATTGTTGTTCCGCTAAACAAATTTCTTTAAAGTATTTTTTAATCCGGCCTTCAACCATTTTTAAAGCAATATCTTCAGGTTTGCCTTCATTCATAGCAAGTTCTTTTTGAACTTCTCTTTCTTTATTTAAAACATCTTCGGGAACATCATCAATAAATACATATTCTGGACGCATTGCGGCTGCTTGCATTGAAACATCTTTAGCAACTTCTTCATTAGCTCCTTTAAGTAGAGATAAAACAGCAATTTTACCACCCATATGTAAATAAGCCCCGAATACTTCATCACTATTTTTATTAACAACTTCAATTCTTCTTAAAGATAATTTTTCCCCAATTTTAGCAGTTTTAGCAATAATTAAATCTTTAATTGTTCCATCAGTAGTACTTAATTCTAAAGCTTCATCTAAAGTATTTACATCACTATTTAAAATAGTATTACCAATAGTATCAATCATCGATGTAAATTCTTCATTTTTACTAACAAAATCAGTTTCACTATTAACTTCTAAAATAACAGCTCGATTATCTTTAATATATATATTAGCTAAACCTTCTGCGGCAATTCTAGATTCTTTTTTGGCACTTTTCGCAATACCTTTTTCTCTTAACCAATCAATAGCTTGCGTTAAGTCGCCATTAGTTTCGCTTAAAGCTTTTTTACAATCCATCATTCCTGCGCCAGTTTTTTCTCTTAATTCTTTAACTTGTGCAGCACTAATTTCCATAATCTTTCCTCCTTATTCTATTTTAAACTAGCTAAAAGTTCATCTTTTTTCATAGTTGAATAACCTTTTACACCTTGTTCTTTAGCAACACTCTTAAGTTCTGTTAAAGTCATAGCACTATAATCTTTTTTTGTTTCTTTTTTAGCTTGAACTGGTGCTTCTTCTTTAACTTCTTTTTTAACAGTTTTCTCTTCTTTTACTTTGCTTTTTTCTTCTTTTTTATCATTATTTTTATGTTTTGGTTTTTCTTCCATATCATCATATTTATCTAAAGTTGGATTTTTTTCTTCTTTAATTAATTCATCCATTGTTTTAAGTTCTGGCTTGTTTTTATCTTCTTCTGTTAAATAATCAACCATTTCTAAATTTTTAGCTTCGCATATAGCATTAGTTAATACTCCTAAAACAAGTTTAACACTTCTAACTGCATCATCATTACCCGGAATAACATAATCTACATCATCAGGATCACAGTTAGTATCTACTAAACCAACTACTGGTATTCTTAATTTTCTTGCTTCTCTAATAGCATTAATTTCCTTTTTAGGATCTACAATAATTAAAGCATTAGGTAATTTTTCCATTTTTCGAATACCACATAAAATTCTATTTAATTTTTCATATTCTTTCTTTAGACCAATAACTTCTTTTTTAGGTAAAACATCAAAACGACCATCACTTTCCATCGCTTCAATTTCTTCTAAACGTTTTACTCTTCTTCTAATTGTTCTAAAGTTTGTTAAAGTACCACCTAACCAACGCTCAGTTACATAATAAGAATCACTTCTTAAAGCTTCTTCTTGGGCAGCTTCTTGGGCTTGTTTTTTGGTACCTACAAACAGGAATGTACCTCCATTTTGAGCAATAGCTTTAATTTCTGCATATGCTTCTTCTAATTTTTGAGTAGTTTTTTCCAAGTCGACGATATAAATATCCTCTCTTGTTCCAAAAATATACTCTTTCATTTTAGGATTCCATCTTTTAGTTTGATGTCCAAAATGAACTCCTGCTTCTAATAAATAACTCATAGAAACAACGGCCATAAATTATCCCTTCCTTTCGTTATTACCTCTTAAT
>CANQOE010000127.1 GCA_947625315.1 uncultured Bacilli bacterium
AATACCGTTGATTTATATAATGCTAAAGTATTAAGGGCTACGGAAGGAATGTTATTTCACCAAAATTTTGTTAAAGCTAATTTAAAAGATATAATTCCTCGCTTAAAAAAGATTGGTTATAAAATATATGGAACTGATGTAAATGAAGGGAAAAACTTAAAAAGTCTAGATTTTACGGAAAAAAATGGTATAATTATAGGTAATGAAGGAAGAGGTATGAATAAAGAACTATCAACATTATGTGATGAACTTATTAACATTAAAATTGCTCCTTCATGTGAATCCTTAAATGCTTCAATCGCGGCAAGTATAATTATGTATGAAATGAGTAAATAAGATGTTTAAAGAGAATTTAAGTGAGGAAAGAATTATTAATTATTTAAATTATGCTTTGGAAGCAATGTATGATATTCGAAATTTAACTTTAAAATATTATATTGTTAATGATAATTTAAGTTTTCTAATTTCTTATGAAGTTTTTCAAAACGGAAAGTGGTTTACTTTAAATAAAGAAATATCTAAAGCTAATTTAGGAAATTTAGTTAAACTAGGTTATAGATTATTACATCATAAACCAATTAATGATGTTTATATTTATATTATTAAAGGAAAAATAAAGTATCAAGCTATAACTTTAATAACTGATAATTATGTTAGGGGACGAAAAAGATGAATTATATTTATTTAGGAAAGATTGTTAATACCCATGGAATAAAAGGAGAAGTGCGAATTATTAGTGATTTTTCTTTAAAGAAACAAGTATTTGTCCCTAATTTTAAATTATATATAGGAAAAACTTATGAAGAAGTAATTATCAATAGTTATCGACATCATAAAAATTTTGAAATGATTACTTTAAAAGGAATAGATAATATTAATGATGTTTTAAAATATAAAGGGGCTAATGTCTATCTAAATAAAGATGATTTAAATGTTTCTTATTTAATTGAAGATTTAGTAAATTATAAAATAGTCGAAGATAAAAAAGAATATGGTTATGTTTATGAAATAAGAAAAAATAATAATAATTATCTTTTATATATTAAAGATGAAGATAAATATTATTATATACCTTATGTTACAGATTTTATTAAAAATGTTGATATAGATAAAAAAGAAATTGAAGTAAATAAAGTAGGTGAGTTAAGATGAGGTTTGATATTTTAACATTATTTCCAAATATTATTGAAAGCTATATTAATAGTAGTATTATTGCGCGGGCAATTGAAAAAAAATTAATTGAAGTTAATATTGTTAATATCCGTGATTTTACTCTTTTAAAAAATGGTCAAGTTGATGATACCATTTATGGGGGAGGGTCAGGGATGGTTCTTATGTGTGAACCAGTAGTAAGAGCTATAGAATCAGTTAAGACGGTTGATTCTAAAGTATATCTTATGTCTCCTCAAGGACAAATATTTAGTGATAAATATGCGGAAAAATTAAAAGAAGAAACTAACCATTTAATTTTAGTGTGTGGCCATTATGAAGGTTTTGATGAACGCATTTTAAAATTTGTCGATGGAGAAATAAGTATTGGAGATTATGTATTAACGGGAGGAGAATTGCCCAGTTTAGTAGTATTAGATACAGTTTCCCGCTTTATTGAAGGGGTAATAGATACTGATTCTTTTCAAAATGATTCTTTTCGCAATAATTTATTAGATTATCCGGTTTATACGAAACCTCGCGAATTTCGTGGCCTGAAAGTACCAGATGTTTTATTAAGTGGTGATCATAAAAAGATAGATGAATTTAATAAAGCGGAGCAGTTAAGAGTTACAAAAGAAAAAAGGCCAGATTTGCTGTAGGAGGTTTTAATTATGAGTGGTTTTAAAATAAAAAAAATGCGGAAGAAAAAAAATATTGGGAAATTAACTTCTGATTTAGATGGTTTTGTTATTCATTGGAAAAATGAAGATATTAAAGAAATAAAGGTGGTTAGTATAAATATTTCTAGTATTTTAATTGGGAATAGTTTTGCTAAAAAATATAAAAAGATATTAGAAATGTATTTAGAAGCTTTTAATGAAGAAGGAACCACAGATTCTAATTTAATGATGATTTTAGATGAAATAAAACGCATGAAAGATATAATTAATAAGAAGTTTATGAAATATTTAAAAAAAGCTGATTATGAAAAGTTTTTAAAACGCTTAGATTTATTAGATAAAGAAATTAAAACCAAGATTGTGAATATTTGTCTTATAAAAGAACAACAATATGCTCATAATATAAATGCTGAAAAAAATAAAAGTCGTTAAAAAGACTTGCAAAAATAGTCAATATAAGTTATAATGAATATCGGTTAAACCAATTATAACTATCTGACCTCGTAGCTCAGCTGGATAGAGCAATCGCCTTCTAAGCGATCGGTCGCGTGTTCGAATCACGCCGGGGTCACCATTTTTAAAATAAAGCTTGGAAAAGCTTTTTTTTAAGATCTATTTTGGGGGTTAACATGAATTATATTAGAACACTAGATAAAGTTTATAAGACTTTACAAAAAGAAGAAGGATTTAGAGAAGAACAAGGTCAAAATAAGTTATTTGTATCTTTTAAAGCAATTCTAGATTATTTAAAAGAATATGAAGTAGGTATTCCTCAAAACTATTATAATCATAATATAAGTGGGGTTAAAGATTGGTTTTTAAAAGAACATTTTAACCATGTTTTAGGGGGAAATACCCAAGAGTTTAGGGGAATGGTTTTAAGTGATTTTTTGTTTGCTCAATTCAATCATCCTAAAGAAGATTATACTTATGTTGTAATGGTTTATTATTTGGGTAATCCTTTTTATAAAGATTATTTAAATAAAGATGTTTATGAACCAATTGTTTTTAAATTTCCAATTGATACTTCTTTTTATGAAGTATTAGATGAAATATCTTTAGAAAGTTCTCTTATAAACACCCAAGAAATAGAAATTAATAAACAAAAATATATTTTAATACCAAGAATATTAAGTGATAAACCTTTTGTTTTTGATATAGAACAACAAGAATTATTAGATACTCTAGATTTAAACATTTTAGATAAAAATAACCAAAATATTAAAAAATTAGTAAATAAAAACGTTGATTCAATCTAAAATGCACAAATAAGTGCAATTAACTTGAAAAAGTACAATTTCATAAGAAAGTGCAC
>CANQOE010000128.1 GCA_947625315.1 uncultured Bacilli bacterium
AAGATTAAAAGTTGCTGATAACACTGGAGCAAGAGAAGTACTTGTTATCCGTTGTTTAGGTGGCTCTAAAAGAAAATATGCTAATATCGGTGATGTTGTAGTCGCAACTGTTAAAAGTGCTATTCCTAATTCTAATATGAAAAAAGGTAAAGTTGTTAAAGCCGTTGTTGTTCGTACAACTGAAGGTATTAGAAGAAATGATGGCAGTTATATTAAATTCGATGACAATGCTTGTGTAATTATTAAAGATGATAAATCTCCAGTAGGTACTAGAGTTTTAGGACCTGTAGCTAGAGAGCTAAGAGAAAAAGATTATATGAAAATCGTTTCTTTAGCAAAGGAAGTTTTATAGGAGGTCTAAAATGATGAAAATAAAAGTTGGAGACGAAGTTTTAGTTATCGCTGGTAGCTCTAAAGGCAAAAATGGTCGTGTAATTAAAACTTTAAGAAAAGAAAATAAAGTTGTTATCGAAGGTATAAATATGGTTAAAAAACACGTTAAACCAAGAAATCAAAATGATAAAGGTGGTATATTTGATATTGAAGCTCCTATTCACGTATCAAATGTTAAAAAAATAAGTGAGATTAAAGAGGCTAAAACTTCTAAACCTAAAAAAGAAGCTAAAAAGTCTAAGGAAAGTAATAAGTAGGTGAATATTTATGAGTAATTATAAAAAATTATACGATGAAACAATCGTTAAAGATTTAAAAAATGAATTCAAATATTCCAGTGTTATGCAAGTACCTAAACTTGAAAAGATTGTTGTCAATGTTGGTTGTGGTGATGGTGCTCGCGATCATAAATTTATTGAAGCATCTCTAAAAGACCTTGAATTAATTACTGGTCAAAAAGCTGTTGTTACTAAAGCTAAAAAATCTATCGCTGGTTTTAAAATCCGGGAAGGACAATCTATTGGTGTTAAAGTAACTTTAAGAGGCGAAAAGATGTACGAATTCATGGAACGTTTAATTCGTGTTGCTCTACCTCGTGTTCGGGATTTCCGTGGTGTATCTAAAACTGCATTTGATGGTAAAGGAAATTATACATTAGGTGTTAAAGAACAATTAATATTCCCTGAAATTGAATATGATAATGTTGTTAAAGTACGTGGTATGGATATTGTTTTTGTTACTACTGCTAAAACAAATGAAGAAGCTTATGCTTTACTAAAGGCCTTTGGAATGCCTTTCAAGAATTAAGGAGGATTAAATTATGGCAAAGAAAAGTATGATAATTAAAAACCAAAGAACCCCAAAATTTAAAGTTCGTGCTTATACTAGATGTGAGCGCTGCGGACGTCCTCATTCTGTTATTCGTAAATTTGGTATTTGTCGTATTTGCTTTAGAGAATTAGCAAATGAAGGTAAAATACCAGGTGTTAAGAAATCAAGTTGGTAGAAAAGGAGGAATTTTAAATGGTACAAGATAAAATTGCTGATATGCTTACAAGAATACGTAATGCTAAGCAAATGAAATATGAAACTGTTGAAGTTATTGGAACCAAAATGACTGTTGGTATCGCTGAAATTCTTAAGAGAGAAGGTTATATTGTTGATTATGTTAATGAACCTGCTTCTACTGGCGATAAATTAACTTTAACTTTAAAATATGGTGAACATAAAGAAAGCGTAATTACTGGTTTAAAAAGAATTAGTAAATCTGGTTTAAGAGTTTATGCTCATGCTGATGAAATTCCTCGTGTTCTAAATGGCCTAGGAATTGCAATAATTTCCACTTCTAAAGGTTTAATGACTGATAAAGAAGCTCGGGAAGCTAGATTAGGAGGCGAAGTACTTGCCTACATTTGGTAAGGAAATACTATGAGTAGAATTGGAAATAGAAAAATTACTTTACCTACTGGTGTAAGTGCTAGCCTTGAGAATAATTGTTTAACAGTTAAAGGTCCTAAAGGAACTCTTAACTTAAATATTAATCCTTTAGTAGAAGTAAAAATTGAAGAAACTTCCATTACTACTGTAGCTAAAAATGATAGTAAAGAAGCCAATGTTTTAGTTGGTACTCAAAACTCTTTAATATCTAATATGGTTACAGGAGTAAATGAATATTTTTCTAAAGGTTTAGAGGCTGTAGGAGTTGGTTATCGTTTCCAAGTAAGCGGTAATAAAATCACCATCTCTGTAGGTTACTCTCATCCTGTAATTGTTGAAGTACCATCTGATTTAAAGGTTGAACAAGTAAGTAATACCGAAATAACTATCAGTGGTATTGATAAACAAAAAGTGTCTGAATTCGCGGCTAATATTCGTAAAATAAGAGAACCTGAACCATATAAAGGTAAAGGTATTCGTTATAAAGGCGAATATGTTCGTCGTAAAGAAGGCAAAAAGGCAGCTAAATAAGGTTAGAAAGGTTGGTTAAAATGATTAAAAAAGAAGCAAATAATGTCGCTCGTAAAAGAAGACACGCTCGTGTTCGTAAAAATTTAAGTGGCACGAAAGTTATTCCGAGACTTAATGTCTTTCGTTCCAATAATGGAATTTATGTTCAAGTAATTGATGATGAAACTAACAAAACCTTAGCTAGCTCATCAACAATTGAACTTAAAATTAAAAATGGCAGTAATATTGAAGCCGCTCAAAAAGTTGGAGAAGATATTGCTAAAAAATGTCTTGCTCTAAAAATTAAAAAAGTCGTATTCGACCGTGGTGGTTATTTATATCATGGACGTGTTGAAGCTCTAGCAAACGCTGCTAGAGAAGCCGGCTTAGAGTTTTAGGAGGTGCTAATATGCCAAAGAAAAATTTTGAACCTAAGAAAAGTTTATTAGAAGAAAAAGTTATCTCCATCGGAAGAGTTACTAAAGTTACTAAAGGTGGTAGACATTTTCGCTTTTCGGCTACTGTAGTTGTCGGAAATCGTAAAGGTTTAGTAGGTATTGGTAATGGTAAAGCTAACGAAGTTCCTGAAGCCATTAAAAAAGCTTTACAAGCGGCCAATAAAAATGTTACTAAAGTATCTTTAATTAACAATCGAACTATTCCTCATGAAGCAATTTCCAAAGTTGGACGTTCTGTTGTTATGATTAAACCTGCTAAAGAAGGTACTGGAGTTATCGCCGGTGGTGCTGACAGCCGGTGAGGAAGCGAAGCGCGGGGATGCTGGCCGCTGGTGAGG
>CANQOE010000129.1 GCA_947625315.1 uncultured Bacilli bacterium
AAATAACCTCTGTTAATTTTTTGAAAGAAGGATATTATGGCTAATTTAACCCATCCCTTTAAACCATACTATAATAAAGATTCCCAAATTTTAATCTTGGGTTCTTTTCCTAGTGTGGTATCTCGTCAAAAAAATTTTTATTATGCTCATCCCTCTAATCGTTTTTGGCCAGTTTTAAGCGCGGTTTATCAAGAGAAAATCAAAGATAATATAGCATCTAAAAAAGCTTTTTTAAAAAAACATAAAATAGCTTTATATGATGTTTGTTATACTTGTGATATTGAAGCTTCTAAAGATGATTCTATCAAAAATGTTATACCCACCAATTTAGATGAAATAATCCAAAATAGTAATATCAAATATATTTATACAACTGGTTCTTTAGCTTATAAACTCTATAATAAATATCATTATCCTAGATTAAAAATCAAAGCTATAAGTTTACCTTCACCTAGTAGTGCTAATGCTAAAATGTCTATTGATTATCTAATAAGTGTCTATAAAATGTTAATAAATAACTAAAATAGAGTTAATTATTGACATTTTTTCTTTTCTAATTAATAAGATTGTGATATACTTATAAAGGATGTTAGGAGAGTATAAATATGTTAAATAAATTAGGATATACCAAAATAGAAATGGCCATTGTAATTGTGCTATTAGGAATTGTTAGTTTTATTACGATAAATAGTACTTCATATGCATTTAGTACGAATAATAATGCTGATGCTCTTAAAGAAGTAAAAAGTTTAATTGAATTTCAAGCCGAAGAATATGCTTTAGAAAATATTGAAGAATTATTTAAAGATAGTAAAACTACTTTTATTACTGTCGCTACTCTTGCCGAGGCTCGTCCAATTGTTGCTAATAGTGAAGGTTTAGTTACTGACCCTACTGATAGCACTAAAAATTATAATGACAATAAGATAAAATTGGAATATGATGTCGAAAAAAATACGGTAAGTGCAACTTTTGTCGAATAAAAGCTTGATTTTTTAATTATTTTAGGTATAATTTATAAATGGAGGAAAAATTATGGAAAAAAATAAAACTAAAAAAACCGAAACTGAACCAGTTGTAAAAGAAACAAAAATACTAAAAACTAATGAAAGTTTAGAAAGCCAAGTTAAAAATTTAACATTAATTGTTTTAATTGGCTTTATCGTCATAGCTCTATTACAAATAGGCTTATATTTTAGACCAGCAAGTAATGCAAGTAGTACTAATACTAATGATAATACTGATACAACTGCTACAGATAATTATAATGAACTTGCTAAAAACTTCACCAATGTTAGTATTGATGAGGCTGTTAAATTATTTGATGAAAAAGGAACTCATGTCTTATATATAGGTCGTAGTTCTTGTGGCGTTTGCCAAAGTATTATATCTAGTTTAGTTGAAGTTCAAAACGAATTAAACTATAAAACATATTATTATGATTTAGGTGTTCCAATGGAAGAAAATCAAATTTATAGTGAAGAATATCAACAAATGATTACTAACTGGCCTGCTATTCAAAAAATAATTAAACCTTTAACTGATTTAGTTACTTTTGAAACCGAAGCTAATGGTGTAACAGATACCTGTGGTAAATTATTCTATGATAATGGCTATACTCCAACAGTAATAATAATTAAAGATGGTAAAGCTGTTGATGGTTTCATTGGTGGTCATTCTAAAGACCAAATTACCGAATTAGTTAAAAAATATATCTAATCTGAGCAATGAAAGTTGCTCTTTTTTTATGTTTACATTTTCTTACTTAAATAATTTGATAAGTTTTGCTATGTTTTGTCGAATCGGTTTAAAAACTTTTAAATTTGTTCTATATTAAAGTAGCAAAGGTGATATTTATGTTAAAAGTTGATATGGCTTATGAGAAAGGAATTTTATATGTCCGTCTTAAAGGAGAGTTAAATCGTAAAGTTTGTTATAAGATTAATAACTATATTGTTCCCGTTGTTTTAAAACACAAAATTAAATATTTAGTTTATAATCTTTATGAACTTAGTGATATTGATGCTTCGGGAATGGATGCTATGCTTAATACTAAATGTGCTATTAGAGCTAATAAAGGAAAAATTTGTCTTTGTGAAGTAAGTGATGAACTACGAGCTAAAATGCGCAAATTAAGAATTCAAGTAGCAAGTAATGAACTCGCGGCAGGGAGGCTGATACACATTTGACAACCAATGAACTTATAAAAACAAATATGAATTTAATTAAAGCAATTGCTAATAAATTTTACAACGTTGAAAAAGAAGATTTAATTCAAGTCGGGGTTATTGGTTTACTCGAAGCTTATAAAAATTATAAAAATGAAGGAAAAGCCCAGTTCTCTACTTATGCTTATAATTATATATTTGGTTCGATGTATGCTTTATCTTTAAGTAATAGAGATTTAAAAGTAAGTCGTTCTTTATTAAAAATATATAAATTAGCGCAAAAAACTCGTTATTTTTTAACCCAAAAATTAGGACACTTAGCCACTTTAGAAGAAGTAGCTCTTTATTTAGAAATCGATTTAAAAGATATCGAGAATGCTTATAATAGTTATCAAAGTATTATGCGTCTAGATGATGATAAAAATGAACTTAATTTACACGAAGTAATCCCGGCCCAAAATCCTAATTTAGATTTAAAACTTGATTTACAAAATAGTTTTAAAGTTTTAAATCCTGATGAAAAACAAATAATAAAAGCCCGCTATTACGATGATTTAACTCAAAGTGAAGTAGCTAAAAAACTAAATATGACCCAAGTAATGGTATCGCGCTATGAAAAGAAGGGTTTACAAAAAATGCGTACCTTAATGCAATAAAGCACTTTTAATTAAGTGTTTTATTTTTTAAAATTTTCTTGTATATTTAATTATTTATGGTATAATTATATTATCGCTGAAATAGCTCAGCTGGTAGAGCAACGCCCTCGTAACGCGTAGGTCGCAGGTTCGAATCCTGTTTTCAGCACCAGATTGATACCAAACTCGGAAAATTCGAGTAAAAATAGAAAACTACTCTC
>CANQOE010000130.1 GCA_947625315.1 uncultured Bacilli bacterium
TATCTAAAAAAACTATTTTATCTTTAACATAGAGTGATTAATTATCACTTTTTTATTTGTCAAATACTTTACTTATATAAAAGCCATTAATAAACTAAATTTAAAAAAATTAAAAAAATTTAAAAAAATAAAAAATATTTATTGACCGAACATACGTATATACGATATAATGTTCGTGTAAGGAGATGAAGGTTATGAAAAAAATATTATTTAATTATGGAGGTTTAATAGCCCTGTATCTCATAATCTTTATTGGGGTCTTATTAACTTCAAAAATGCTTGGGTAAAAAGCATTTTTTAGTTAATAAAATTTTAATAATGTGTTATAATAAATATAGATTTAGAGGTGAACTAATTGGAATATAAAAAATATGAATATCCATCATTTAATATTTATACGGTAAAAACCAATCGTTTTAAATCATGTCAAATGCAAATTATTTTTCAAGATGAAGTTAAAAAAGAAAATTTACTGGCTAAAACTTTTTTGGCAGATATAATGAGTGATTGTTCGGCTAATTATCCTTCACGTAAATATATAAGCAAAAAATTAGAAGAGTTATATCAAGCAACATTTTATGGCAATACTAATAAAGTAGGCAATATGATGCTTACAACTTTTGTTTTAAGTTTTTTAAATCCTAAATTTATCAATGATAAAAATTATTTAGAAGAAGTAATAAAATTACCTTTTGAATTTATTTTAAATCCTTTTATTAATGCTGAAGAATTTGACATAAAAAACTTTAATATTGTTAAAAATCGTCTTAAAGATGAAATACTAAGTTTAAATGAAAATATTAATAAAAAAGCTTTAAAAGGAGCTTTAAGCAAATTAAAAGAAAGTGCCACAACATATAGTGTTTTAGGCTCTTTAGAAGAACTAGAGGCTATTACACCTAAAATTTTAGCAAAAACTTATGAAGAATTAATGACTACTAATAAGTGTGATATTTTTATCGCCGGTAATTTAGATATGGATGAAATAGCTAATTTAATCTTTAAATATTTTAAAAAAGCGGTGATTAATACCCGAGATTTAAAATTATATGTCGATAATAAACCGGTTAATAAACTCCAAAAATATAAAGAACAATCTTCTTTTTTAGAAACTAATTTAATCAATATTTATAATTTAATAGATTTGACGGATAAAGAAAAGCTCAATATTTTTCCGTTCTTTAATTATTTACTTGGTTCGGGTGGTTTAAATACTAAACTATATCAATTATTAAGAGAAAAGAATTCTTTATGTTATGCTATTAGAAGTATGTATTTAAAATATGATAATTTACTTATTATTCAAACAAGTATTAATGCTAAGGATATTGCTAAAGCTCAAAAACTAATAAAAATAGCTTTTAGAGAAATGAGTGAAGGAAAAATTACTAATGAAGAAATAGAATATGCTAAATCAAGTTTTATTTTCTCCCTTAATTTAGCGCTAGATAGCATTGGGGGAATTTTAAGCAATTATATCTTTCATGTATTAACAAATTTGCCTTTAATTGAAGAGCGAATTAAATCTATTCAAGATATTAAAAAAGAAGAAATAATGAATATTTCCAAAAAGATTAAACCTAATATGGTCTATGTATTAGAAGGGAAAGATAAAAATGGAGAAAATTAAAATTGAAGGCTTAGATGAAGAAATTTTTTATACTAAAACTAAAGATGGTTTAGAAGTTTATATTTGGCCTAATATGTATGCTAAAAGTTTTTATTTATCCCTTAATGTTAAATATGGCTCTATTCATACCGATTTTAAAATAAATAATAAAGTTTATAATGTACCTCAAGGTATTGCTCATTTTATGGAACATTTAAAGTTTAATGTTGATGAAGATACAACGGCTAATGATTTATTTGATCCTTTAGGTAGTGATATAAATGCTTTTACAACTTTTAAATATACAAGTTATATTGTCTATGGAGTTACCGATATTATAACTAATTTAAATTATTTATTAGACTATGTTTTAAATCCCTATTTTACTAAAGAATTAATTCAAAAAGAAAAAGGAATTGTAATAAGTGAAATAAACATGGGAGAAGACCAAGTATATAATAAATTATTTTTTGAATTTAATAAAAGTATTTATCAAAAAGATAAATTTCGGGATTTAATTACCGGAACTAGTAAAGATGTTAAAAGTATTACTCTAAAAGACTTAAATTTAGTATATAATACATTTTATCATCCTCAAAATATGTTTTTAGTAGTTACCGGGAATGTTAATCCTTATGAAATTGAAGATACTATAAATAAAAATTTAGCTAAAAAAGAAATACCTAAATTTCGTAATTTTGAATTATTAAAAATAAAAGAACCTAAACAAGTAAATGAAAAATATAAAACAATTAGAATGCCTTTAGAAGTTGAAAAAGCAAAAATTGGTTTAAAATTAGAAAGAAAGAACTTTAAAGATATTCCTAAAGAAAAATTAAATATTATCTTTAGTATTATATTAGAAGCTAATTTTGGGGAAGCTTCCGATTTAAAAGAAGAATTATTAATGGATGGTTTAATAAGTTTTATGACATCTTATTTTAATATCGAAGATGATTATATCGTATTAGATATTACCATTGAAAGTAAATTAATCGAAGAAGCGATTAAAAGAATTACTAAGGCTTTAGAACATTTAAAAGTTTTAGAAGAAGATGTCAAAAGATTAGTTAATTCTAGTATAGCCAATCTTGTTTTAAGTTATGAAGATGTAGAACAAGTAAATCATTTGATTCAAGATAATATTATTAATTATAATAGTCTTTTAAATAAGATAAAAGGAACTTATGAAAGTATAACTTATAATGATGTTAATGATGTTTTAAAAAAGATTAATTCTAAAGAATTAGCTATTGTTAAAATTCAAAATGAATAACAATAGCTTTTTAAATGTTAAAATAGATTTAAAACTATTGAAAAAATAAGAAATATGTGGTAAATTAATAATAGCAAAGGAGTAGAAAATAGAATGAAAAGTCAAGTAAATCGTATAGGGGGGGGGGG
>CANQOE010000131.1 GCA_947625315.1 uncultured Bacilli bacterium
TTTTAGTTTTAATATTTATTTATCTTAGTTTTTGGTGTTTGATTTTAATCTCTCACCCGTACTTATTCTACACTATCCTTCTTTTTGATATTTAGCAATTAAAGTTAAATTATTATTAAGGGGTAAAGATTCATCATATTCTTTATTTAAGTATAACCAACAAATAAATTTATAACCTTCTTTTTGAGCTTTAGGTAAAGTTATAATACTTCCTTTAGGAACTTTTAAATCATTAATTAGAGTACCTCCTAAAGTATCAAAACGAATAATAACTAAAGATGGTTCTAATTCTTGGTATTGAGCCTCTAAAATAATGTTTTTAGTAATAGGTTTATCTAGATTAAAAACTTCATTATCTAAAGTCCAATATAAGAAAGTATAGCCTTCTTTTTTAGGTTTAGGTAAACTATTAACTTTAGTATTGGCTTTAACTTCTAGAGGATTAATAGAGTTTCCTCCCGAAGTATTAAAACTAATAGTATAGTATTTATGATTAAAGATTGTAAAAACTAAAAAAGAACTACTTATAACAATGATTAAAAAAATAATTATTAAAACTTTGTTATTTTTCATATATATCACATTTTTAATTTAACCAAAAAAAATTATAATATACTGAAACTAAAAGTTAATAATTATTTTGCTGTATTAATAATGTAAGGATCATCAATGGCGCCATCACCTGAAATAAATGGTGTAGAAGCCTTTATATTTAAAGTATACAATAAAGAAAAGGTTGAAGTACTTTTTAATTTTTAGAAACTTTTTTATATTTTTTATTTATTTTTTTCTACTTTTTAATTATTTAAAGTAGGATATCCCTCACTTGAAGTATACCAAGTTGATAAAGTTAAATTTTCTTCTATTAAACCTGTTGTTTTTAATTCGCTATTTATAGAATCTAAATTTATTGTTTTTAAATTATTATTTAAAATATCTGTAAATAATCGATTATTATATTTATTTTTGTTTTTTAATTGATTTTCAGTTAATTGAGTTGTTATGATATTAGTTAAATTTGTTCCCTCACCTGGTAAATGATATGTATTATTAATACTATAATTTAAATTTGAAAGTAAATAAGCAATTTGATAATTTGTTCCAGTAGAAGTTAACTTTCCTAAATTATAGATATTATTTAAATATATAGAATTTCCATCTTTGCCAATTCTAACTATTCCAGATACATAATCATATTGGGTAGATATATTACTAATATCACTAATATTACCAACATTATAACTGTTAACTATATAATTAAAACTTTTAGCATTGTTTGATAATCCTATTATTCCAGAAACAGTTTCTAAGCCATTAATTTCACCTGTATTATAGCTATTTACAATATAGGCTTTGGCATTATCGCCATTATTAAAACCAATTATCCCACCATATACTAAGCTAGCACGTGTAGTATTTTTTAAACTAACAGCCGCGGCAGTTAACCCTAAATTATAACATTTATTTATAAGTATATTTGAACCACTCGCATTATAACCTATTAAGCCCCCTGTATAAGTTCCATTGATAATATTTCCAGTATTATAACTATTATTTATTACAACTTTACTTGAAGTATTAGTTGCCAATCCTACTAATCCGCCTATATCAATTTGAACAAAATTATCTAATGATGTTCTATTACTTTTAATCTCACCTTCATTGTATGAATTATCGATTATTAATTTTCCTGTATTTCTGCCAATCACTCCACCAATGTAAGCAATACTTAAATTATTAGTTATATTTTCAATAACTTTACCTTTATTATAAGAATTTTTAATAGTTGTTATATTGTTTCCACTTCCACCATCACGGCCTATTAAACCGCCTGTATACATTCCAATTGAATTAGTAATTATTCCTTCATTATGACTATTTTCAATTATTATTTCGGCTGAAGAAGCTGCTCCACAACCTATTAAACCACCAACTGAGTCTCCATTAGAAATATTTCCTTTATTGATGCAATTTATTATTGCCAATTGTGATGTTCCACTTGTGCCTACTATTCCACCTGCAGTTGATGTACTTTCTACATTGCTTTCGTTTATACAATTTTTTATTGTTACATTATGAGTTTTAGCAATTATTCCGCCAATTTCTTTATTGGCTTTTAAATTACCACTAATAATTAAATTATTTATGGTGCTATTCTCAGCTTCCCCAAATAAGCCAGCTATTTCATTTTCTCTATTTTCATATAGATTATCTATGCGATGATTGTCACCATCAAAATTGCCTTTAAAACAATTGACATATTTATTTCCAATTGGTGTAAAGCCATTTCCTTCTGTGTTAGTTAATTGATTTTTTTGTTTTTCATCTTTTGTTTTATAATCATTTGTATTGTTAAAATCTAAATCTCTGGTTAGTTTAAAATATTTATTTTCATATGAAGTTCCATTATTTGTTTTATTACTTAACATTACTAAATCATCAATATATTGAATTTGATATGGATTATCGATCGTTCCTTCTCCATAATAGTTTCCTCCAGTGTTGCATATCTCTTGGTTGGCACCTTTTACACAAATTATCTTTTTCCCTTCATCTTCTAATGCTAGTTCTTTATTTTCTAATGATTGATATTCACTACATTTATTTAACCTTCCTATACAATATTCTAAGTTTTCTTCTTTTGTTTCTATTGTTGCTTTATTATCTTCTATGTTTATTTTGATATCACTTTCTTTTGATATTATCTCTGGATTTACTTCTACTTTTATTTTATTTTGATATTCTTTGTTTCCTACTTGTTCATTTGTTGCATTATATTCTACCCATTCTTTTAATTCAAATTCTTTAGTTCCTTCTTTTTCTATTGTCCCTGTATATAGTTCTGTTTCTCCTTTGTTTAGTGTCTTTATTATATAATCAAATGTTCCTTCACTTTTTAAACTTGCTCTTATATATTTATCTTCTATTTTGTTTTCTATATTATCTATACTTTCTAAACTTATTTTATAATTCTCATTTGTTTTACATTCATT
>CANQOE010000132.1 GCA_947625315.1 uncultured Bacilli bacterium
AAGTTTAGAAAGTATAGATAATATAGAAAACAAAATAGAAGATAAGTATATAAGAGCAAGTTTAAAAAGTGAAGGAAACTTTGATTATATAATAAAGACACTAAACAAAGGAGAAACCGAATTATACTCTGGAGAAATAATAGGAAACGAAGAAAAAGAATTTGAATTAAAAGAATGGGTAGAATATAATGCAACCAAAGAGCAAGTAGGAAATAAAAGTTATGAAAATAAAATAAAAGTAGAAGTAAATCCTGAAATAAAACCAAAAGAAAGTGATATCAAAATAAACATTGAAGATCGAAAAGCAACAATAACAACTAAAGAAGAAAACTTAGAATATTGTATAGGAAGATTAAACAAATGTGAAGATTATCAAACTCCATTAGAAGGAAATGAAATAAGTTTAGAAGATGAAGGAAAGAAGATAATCTGTGTAAAAGGTGCCAACCAAGAGATATGCAATATTGGAGGAAATTATTATGGAGAAGGAACAGAAGAAAATCCTTATCAAATTCAATATATCGATGATTTAGTAACCTTAAGTACAAAAACTAACTATGGAACGACATATGAAAATAAATATTTCAAACTAACAAGAGATTTAGACTTTCAAAACATAAATGATTATAAAACAAGAGATGAAGAATTAAAAACCAGTTTAACAAGTGGAAGCGGATGGACTCCAATTGGTATGGGTAAAAATGATTTTGAAAATCATTTTTCAGGAACATTTGAAGGAGGAAATAATAAGCTATCCAATATATATATAAATAATACAATACCAGAAAATAATGTAGGATTATTTGGAAATATAGAAAATGGAAGCGTAAAAGATTTAACCATAAGTGGTGAAATAAAAAGTAATATTAATGCAAATATGGGTTCTTTAGCTGGAGGTTTAAAAGATAGTAAAATAGAAAATATCAAAAATGAAGCAACAGTAACATCAGAAGTTGATAATTGGTCAGTGGGAGGAATAATAGGTGCAACGTGGAATAATGTAAAAATAATAAATTGTATTAATTATGGAAATATTTCAAATGGGATTTATACAGGGGGAATAATAGGAAATACTGTAAATTCTACTAATATATTAATTGATAATTCTTACAATGCAGGAATAATCTCTAAAACAGTGAGAAGTATTAGTGGAGCAGCTGGAGGTTTAATTGGAGGCATTGATCAAGGCTCAGATGTAATTATTAAAAATTCTTATAATACTGGTAATGTTAAAAGTAATAGAAATGCTATAAATATTATAGGTGGCTTAATTGGTATAACTTATAGTCAAACAATAATAGAAAATTGTTATAATACAGGAACAATAGAGAATGAAAAATTAGAATATGATACTTATTATGAACAAGATATAGGTGGATTAATTGGAGCTGTACAAAGTTTAGAAAAATATACGATAATCAGAAATTCTTATAATGCAGGAAAAGTATTAAATGGAAACTTAACGGGAGGAATAGTAGGATATAATTATCAATCAAATTTAATAATCGATAAATGCTATAACACTGGCGAAATAAATTGTTCTATAAACTACAATTTTAGTGATAGTAGTAATATATATTTATCTATAATAATGGGTGGCCTAGTAGGACATAATGTTTTAACTAAAGATATAGAACTATATATATATAATTCATATAATATAGGAAGTATTATAGATAATAATGAAAACATGGTTAATCATTATTTAGGTGGTTTGACGGGTGTAATTGGTGATAATAAAGGTACTATAATAAATTCTTATAATGTTGGTAATGTTAGTCTTATGTCTCAAAGTAACTATGAAATTACAGATGCAACTGGAGGAATAATAGGTTCTTCTTATAATTACACTGTTAATATAGATTTTAATAATATATATAATATAGGTAATATAGTTAATAATAAGTCTTCAGATTTACATAAGTATAAATATAATATTGGATTTATTACCAAAAATAATTTAAATAGTATATTAAACACATATTATAAAAATGATATAGAGCCAAGTAATCTTCCAAATATAGGAACACCAATGAGTGAAGAAGATATGAAATCAGTTAAATTAGTAAATCAATTAAATGATAATTTAAAAAGTATTAATTTATCTGAAATAAATAACGAATTGAAAGAAAAAGGTTTAATAAAAGAAGGAGAAGAAATAACCTTATCTAGTTGGTATTTATCAAATGAAGGTTATCCAACATTAAACTATTAAAATAAAAAGAAAATTTTTTAAATATTTAAGAAACAGACTAATTTTGTTTCTTTTTTTAACTTTTTACTTATTTTGTTTGTTTATTCTTTTAAACTATGATATAATCTATATTGTGAAAGGTTGATATAAATGGGATTATTAAAAAAACTATTTGATAGTGAATATAAAGAATTAAAAAGATTTGACAAACTAGCTGACGAAATTATTGCTTTAGAGCCTACGATAAGCGCTTTAAGTGATGAAGAACTTAAACATAAAACTACGGAATTTAAAGAAAGATTAGCTAATGGTCAAACTTTAGATGATATTTTAGTCGAGGCTTTTGCAACTGCTCGTGAAGCTGCTTTTCGGGCTATTGGCGAAAAACCTTTTAAAGTTCAAATTATCGGTGGCCTAGCTATCCATTATGGTAATATTGCCGAGATGAAAACTGGTGAAGGTAAAACTTTAACAACTGTTTTACCAGCTTATGTTAATGCCTTAGAAGGTAAAGGCGTTCATGTTGTAACAACTAATGAATACTTATCAAGTCGTAATGCCGAGTGGATGGGACCAATTTATGAATTACTTGATGTAAGTGTTGGAGTTAACCTACGTGAAATGACTCCCGCTGAAAAGCAAGAAGCTTATAATTGTGATATTCTTTATTCGACAAATAATGAAATTGGTTTTGATTATTTAAGAGATAATATGG
>CANQOE010000133.1 GCA_947625315.1 uncultured Bacilli bacterium
CAGTAGCAATACTCATAACATAATTAGAAGCATAAATACATCGGACATTTTGCAGGATTTCTTTATCCGCTAATTTAGAGGCTGCTTTTTCACCTTCAATACTTAGTATTCTTTTTTGCCGTCTTAATTCCAAATTTTCGGTTTCTTGATAACTCAAATTATTAATAGTTAAAGCATTATTAATTAAATAAATTGTTGTCATCGAATTATCCTTCCTAATATACCATAGCTAAATAGTAACATAATTAAACCTGCGAGTAATACCCCAATGATGGCCGAGATAGCCGATTTTTTCTTATCCATTCCAAGCATCGATGCTATTAAACAACCAGTCCAAGCACCTGTTCCTGGAAGAGGAATGCCTACAAATAAAATTAAGCCAAGATATTTTAATCTTTCAATTTGGCCTTTTTTACTTTGGGCTTTATTTTCAATTTTAGTTACAAGTTTACCTAAAGTTTTTCCCCTTTTTTTTAAAAAAGCAAAAATTCCATTAATAAACCATAAAATAAAAGGAATAGGAATAATGTTGGCAATTAAACAAACAAAAAAACTAGGAATAATGGGAGCATCCATTAAAGAAGCCGCGATCAATCCTCCCCTAAGTTCTAAGATAGGCATTAAAGAAATAATAAACATTACTAAATATTTACCCCACCAAACAGAAGTAATACCTCCAAATAAACTAACAAAAAATGAAGCTATTTTTTTGGCCATTTTTATCTACCCTCTTTTATTTAATTATAACTTAAAAGAATAATAGTTTCAAGTAACACATTATCTTTTATTGACTTTTAAAGTAATTTATAGTATATTAATAGTGCATTGGAAAATGTTTCTCGCTCCCGGATGGTGCGAGTAATAAATTATCCCGAACGAAAATGTTAAAAAAAATTATCTTAGGATATTTTTTTTTGCAATAAAAAACCAGCTTATCTAGCTAGTTTATTGTTGGATATATCTAAATCATAAATACTTCCAAAAAGTCTAAAAGTTTCTAAAGAAAAAATTTCTGTAAATGGTCGTTCTAAATTTATACTTTCTAAATAAAGAAATAATAAATCAGGATTATATTCTTTAGCAATCAATTCTTGTTTAAAGCAAGCAATTTGATAACTATATTTTTTCATAAATAAATAAACTTGACCTTTTTTAGTTAAACAAAATCTTTCATAATCATCATAAATAGCACCGTTTTCATCAAAAATTTTAGAAATGTACATAGAAGCATTTAATTCAACTAAAACATCAATTTCTTCACTATTTAAATTATTTTTAAAATCATTAATTTCTATTTTACTTAAATCTACTTTTCTTAAGATAAATTCTTTTAAATCTAAATCTGTAAAAAATTTTTTTAAATCTTCTCCCTCTATTTGTTCTAGGGTTTCTTTTACTGTTAAATTATTAGCTAAAACTACATCTAAAGTATATTTTAATTGATATTTATTATCTTTTAATTCAACAATATTAGCTAATAGTTTTAAAGGTTGTTTAACTATATTTTGATTAAGCATTCCTTCTAAAATAGTTAAATCAGTACTATCTATTTCGCGGTTAAATTTTAATAAAGCTCCAGCGATTAATCTTTCTAAAAACATTGTTTCACTTCTTTCTAAATTAAGATTTATTATAAAATAAGAATATTTTTTTGTCAACAATAGTTTACAAAGTTATTAAGATATTTTATAATTTTATTTTAGAAAGAAGTGGTTAAAGTGTTAAATGTTGTTTTATTTGAACCAGAAATACCTCAAAATACAGGAAATATTATGCGAACTTGTGTAGCTACTAATACCCATTTACATTTAATTAAACCTTTAGGTTTTTCTTTAAGTGAAAAAAATATTAAAAGAAGTGGGGTCAATTATATAGATAAATGTGTATATGATGTTTATGAAAATATTGAAGATTTCTTTCAAAAAAATAAAGGAGAATATTTCTTCTTTACAAGATATGGTCATAAACCGCATACTACAGTAGATTTTGCTTCAATTAAAGAAGATATCTATTTAATTTTTGGAAAAGAAAGTACCGGTATTCCTAAAACTATTTTAAAACCTTATATAGATAGATGTTATCGTATTCCGATGACAGAAAATGTGCGAGCTTTAAATCTTTCTAATACAGTTGCAATTGGAGTTTATGAAGTTTTAAGGCAAAAAAATTATGAGGGTCTTTGTTTTGAAGAACCTCATAAAAGCAAAACTTTTATTGAAGATTAGAAAAGAAATTTAAAGCCTAATACGCCAATTAAAAATATTAAGATGACTAATAAAGCAATAATAATAACGTTGTTGCGAGCATTAGTCTTTTTAAATCTTTCAATTTCATCTTGTAAAACTTTAAGAGTATCACCGTTATTTGGCATAACATTGTTTTGCATTTCATTTGGCATTTGATTATAGCCATTAGGTATATTATTGTTTTCCATTTGTCTCACCCTATTCTAATTATAATATAATTTTTAAATATTTGATAGTCCTAAATTAAAAACTTTTGTAAATTAATGTCAATTAGTGATTAATTCTTGCTCTTCGGTACCTAGCTTTTTAACATCTACTTGATTAATTGAATCAAATCTTTTAGTTATTTTATCACTAGTGGTATTTAGTTCTTCAACACTTTTAGAAACAGTATTGATATTGCGAGCTAAACGATCCCATCTTTCTTTATAACGAGCAAATTCTAATGATAATTTATTTAATTCTTCATGAATAACTGAAGCATACTTATCTCTTTCACTTGTTTTTAATATAAGTTCTATAACTGTTAAAGTACTCATTAAAGTAGTCGGAGAAGTAATCCAAACCTTTTTATGATAAGCATAATTCAAAATATCAGGGTGATAAGCATTAACCTCGGCAAAAATTGCTTCAGCCGGTAAGAAAAGAA
>CANQOE010000134.1 GCA_947625315.1 uncultured Bacilli bacterium
TAAAAGATAACTTTTACTGTTTTTGACAGAATTTTCAAATTTGGCGATTAAATCTTCGGGAGATTTTTGCCCACAGCCGGTTATTAATAACATTAAACCTATAGCAAGTACTGCTATTTTTTTCATTATGCACTTCCTTTTCTAATTAACTATATTGTTGATTTTCGAAAATATGATTATAATTAGGTATAAATTTTAAGTTTTAGTTAACAATAATAGCAAAGGGTGTGATAAGTAATGGAAACAATCCAAAAAATAGCATTAATTTTTACAATTATTGGAGCTATAAATTGGGGTTTAATTGGCTTCTTTGATTTTAATTTAGTTGCAAGTTTATTTAAAGATGCAAATGTAATTGAAAGAATTATTTATGCTATAGTTGGGGTTTGTGGAATAATTAATATTATGTTATTATTCTACCATATAGAAAAAGACCCTAGATAAGGGTAATAGTTGATGCTTTAGGCATCTTTTTTATTTCTAGTTAATTCAATAAATTTAAGAGTATCTTCTAAAGTTAAAGCAGTTGCTAAAAAAAGTTTATTATGGCAAAATTTAGCAGTTTTAATACCACTTACTTTTTGAAGTTCTTCATCTCTTAAGCCAGCCCATTCTTTTTTAAAGGGAACTAATGAATCAAAACCTTTATAATGTTTAGCAACAGTATGAGCAGCATAGCCTCCGCGATTAGAGGGATATATAACAAATTCAATATCAAGATTTAAATAATATATACTATATTCATAAGGAATAAATTCATCTAATACTAATACTTTATCTTTTATGGTAGGAATTAAAGTTTTTACTTTTTTTATGACTTTAACTTTACTTGTAACATCTTTTAATACTTGGTCAAAGATAATTCGAGCAAAATTAACGGCATTAAGAAAACAACTATCTTCATCATCTAAACTATCAAAAGAAGGGCGAAATAAAGATACTAAACTATCTAACAAGTAAACATTAAAAGAAGATTTAAGAGAAAAGTCCCCATTGTCTACAGCATCTATTTGGGTAACTAATAATTTATCTAAGACATCAAAAGTAGTATCAATATCTTCAACGTTTATCTTTTTTAAAAAAGTTTTACCATAATCTTGCCAAAGAAGGCCAAAACTACAATAATGAATACCATTAGAGCGAGATTTATAATCTGTTTGATGATGATCAAATTTACCTAAACCAATATCATATGCTAATTTATTAGAGTCATTATCTTGATAATCTTTTAAACGTATAAGGGTAATATTGTCATATAATTTTTCAAGAAAAACTGTAGAAAATACATCATCAGCATGAAAGTTTCCAGCATGAGTAACAAAAGTTGCTTCTTCAATATTTTTAGTTATAGTAATCATTTATAAGCCTCATTTCAATGATTATTTTAACATAGTTTTTTAGAAAAGTAAATTGTTAATAATTATATTAAAATAACATATGGATTGTCTATTGTACCATTACCTTCATCGGAAAAATTTACATCTGCTTTCAAATTAACTACTGGTCGCAAATAATGTGTATAAAATGAATAGCTAGAAAATAAATGTCCTGTAATTTGAACTTCAAAAATAGCTGCGCCAGTAGGATGGAAATACCATGGCGTAATAGTCCAGTAAATTTGACCTGTCCATAACCAATAGCCATAGTTATAATTTATTGACGTTTTATTTTGATAATATAAGCTTCCCGCATAAACCATTTCATCTGCTGTAATTAAGCCAACGGGTTTTATCAAAGCTTTATTTCCATAGTTATCTCCAGCAGTTGTATATAAATCATTTCCTTTATTTGGACATGTATAAATTGGGTTTAAAGGTTCTTGAGCATAGTATCCAGGATTGTCTTGAATTTCTTCATAAAACATATTAAATCTCTTATAAATTCCGTATTTTGTATCTTCACGTCCTACTCCAGTACCAGAAGCTATACTTCTATCACCACAAAAACCTGTATCTCCGTCTAAATATTGTCCTTCATCTTGTAAGTTTGCTTCATACCAGGCATCTATTTGTATTTTAGCATCACTATCATTTGTATTAGCGTGCGTTTTTTGATAAGCACATTTTTCATCACAAGTTTCATCTGTTGTTACTCCTACATCGCCATACATATATCCCATATAAGCATTATCATTAATATTTTGGTTAAAAACATATGCTGTGTCATTGATACCATCTTCATTCATAAAATAGCCTCTTAATTTTTCATCTTCATAATTTTGGCTGACTTCATTGGCACTCCCTTCACCAGCATAGATTAATCTTACACTTCCATTGCCATTTATCCTTATTATTCGCCACCAGATATCTTGTCCTTCACTATTTTTTCCAAACTTTACCCAATTGTTATTTATGCTTCCTCGATAATAATAAGTTGTTCCATAATCATCTGTTCCTTGATATAAACCGTTTTGGGTTTCATCTGTACATCTATATTGTCCTGGGTTTGAAGTGTTTGCTATAGCTATTTCATTATTACATGTTGTTTTACTAAAATCTGGTTCTCCTTCTTGTAATTTGTTATCGGCAAGTATTTTATCTTTTAATAATCCTATATATACTTCACATGCTGTTCCTCGATGTTTAGCACTGTCGGTTATTTTTAATTTATTACTTTCTATTGTTATCTTTGCTTCCGTTGCTAGTGTTCCTTCTCTTCTTGTACACGTTTGACTTACTATTCTGTAGTTTTCTGGTATTTCATAATCATTAAATGTATAAGTGTTTTCTATTACTCCTAGTTCACTTTTTATTGTCTTTTCTTCTTTTCCAGTTTCTTTAATTGTTAATGTCCACCAGGGTTTGTTTACTACTTTCGTATTTATTATAGGTATTACTTGGGTTGTTTGATATTTAGCACTACTGGTTTTAAAATATATTGC
>CANQOE010000135.1 GCA_947625315.1 uncultured Bacilli bacterium
AGCAATTTGAAAATATTTTTCAATACCCCCCACCATTAAAAGTTCTTTATAGATTTGGGGAGCTTGAGGTAAAGCATAAAACTTACCGGGAAACTTGCGAGATGGAACAACAAAATCACGAGCTCCTTCGGGGGATGAGGCTGTAAGAATAGGAGTTTGAACTTCCATAAAACCTAAATCATACATTTTATTGCGCAAAAAGTGTAAAACTTGACTACGCAATTGCAAATTTTCTTTAACTTTAGTATTGCGCATATCTAAATAGCGGTATTTAAGTCTTATTTCTTCACTAGCTTCTTTACTAGTCATAATATTAAAAGGTAATTCATGAAGAGAAGCACTTAATACTTCTAAAGAAGTAACTAATAATTCTATTTCACCAGTTTGTAAACGGGGATTATAAGTATCAATACTTCTTTTGCGAATACAACCTTTAACTTTGATAACGGATTCTTTAGCTAAGCCTTTAAATAAATTATCATCATTACTTACAGTTTGTAAAACACCAGTATTATCTCTTAAATCTAAAAATAAAACACCACCATGATCGCGAATATTTTCAATCCAACCACTGACAACGACTTCTTTATCTATAAAATCTTGGTTAATTTCGTTAATATGATGGGTACGATGGATATTTGCTTTTGTTTGCATTTTTATTCTTCTTTCTATTTTTTTCTTGTTCTTATATAATTATTTGTGGCATCTTTTAATTCTTCAATATTATTTATAAAAGTTTTACCATAATTTGAATAGATAGTAATTCCTTTAGCAAAATTGCTAAAAATAATTTCGCTAGTTCTTAAATTAATTACTAAATTAAGATTATTAGCAATTAAATACTTAGATATATCTTCAAAATTGTTATAAGAACTAGGCATATTTTTTAATTCAGGTAAATCTTGAAGTTTTCTAATTAAATATTTTTCATATAAGTCAATTCTTTGATTTATATTATTTTTTGCTTGAGATTGAATTTGAAGTTCAAAATTATTTAAAACATTAACTCGATAGTTAAGAATATAATGCTTATTACTAGATATAATTTCTCCTTTAGTATTAATTAAATAAATATTGTTTGAAGTATAGATAAGAATTGTTTTATCTTTATTAATATTAATTCTAGTAATAGGTTCAGGGAAATTTATTAATCCTCCAGGGACAAGAATAAATTCTTGCTTGTCTTTATCTAAAAGTTGAATTATATCATTGGGAAAATTTGAGGTAATTGTGAAACTTATAATGTCTTTTTTAATAATTTGCTTAGTAATTAAATTTTTAACTAAATAATTATCCTTAGATTGATTATCTACAAATACACCATATATTCCCGTAGTTTCAATTAATTTATCTTTATATTCTATTTTTCTAGAATCTTTATTTAAAGCCTTAGCAAAAGTAGCATTATATCTAAAAGAATCACAATTTATAGTATATAAATCAGCATTAACTTTGGTAATGTCAGGATAAAATTCTTGCATTTTCTCCTTTTGTTTATTAATAATTAATGGGTGCAAAACTAAAAATTCATCTTCTTCAGAAGCATATTTAAAACCCAATTCTGTATTATATTTAATATCATCAATTAATTCAATCATTTTTTAAAACCTCCCTATAATTTAATAATCACAATTTCCAGGTGTTCTTGGATAAGGAATAACATCGCGAATATTATCAACGCCTGTTAAATAAATTAATAATCTCTCAAAGCCCATACCAAATCCCGAATGGATACAACCACCATATTTACGTAAATTTAAATACCAATCAAGTGATGATTTATCCATTTTAAGTTCATCCATACGCGCAACTAATTTATGATAGTCTTCTTCTCTTTGAGAACCTCCCATTAATTCTCCAGCACCAGGTACTTCTAAATCAACAGCCGCAACAGTTTTACCATCACTATTTTGTTTCATATAGAAGGCTTTAATATCTTTAGGCCAATTTTTAATAAAGACCGGACCATTAAAGTATTCGGTAATGTAGCGTTCATGTTCTTTAGCAATATCACCACCATAAACTGGTTCAAATTCCCATTTAACATCTGCTTCTCGTAAAATTTTAATAACTTCTTCATGATCAATTCGAACAAAATTGCTATTAATTAATTTTTCGAGTTTTTCTTTTAAACCTTTTTCAACAAAGGAATCAAATAAATTAATTTCCGAAGGACAATTATCTAAAACATACTTAACAATATATTTTAGCATATCCTCCATAATATCCATATCCCCTTCTAAATCACAGAAGGCAATTTCGGGTTCAATCATCCAAAATTCATTCGCGTGCGTTTTAGTATTAGAATTCTCGGCTCTAAAAGTAGGACCAAAAGTATATACTTTTTTATAAGCCATAGCAAATGTTTCGGCTTCTAATTGACCAGATACAGTTAAATTAGCTTGGCGACCAAAAAAATCTTTGGAATAATCAGGTTTGCCATTAACTTTATTTAAATCAAGGGTGGTAACTTGAAACATTTCCCCTGCTCCTTCACAATCGGAAGCGGTAATTAAAGGGGCATGAAAATAAACAAAACCTCTTTCTTGAAAATATTTATGGATAGCATATGCGGCAATACTACGAACACGAAAAACTGCTTGAAACAAATTAGTTCGAGGACGTAAATAAGCAACATCTCTTAAAAATTCTTTGGTATGTTTTTTAGGTTGAATTGGGTAGTCTTCCGGGCAATTACCCAATAATTTTATGGCTGTTGCTTGCATTTCAATTTTTTGTTTACCACTTGAGGGAACAATTTTTCCAGTAACTTCAAGAGCACAACCTACTAAAAATTTTTGAACTTCTTTAAAATTAGTTAATTTTTCATCATAGACAACTTGTAAATGGTCTTGATGCGTG
>CANQOE010000136.1 GCA_947625315.1 uncultured Bacilli bacterium
CATATATATTAGCTATTGAATCTACTTCTTTGCCATTTTTAACGATAGCCATACTTGTTTCATCACAAGTAGATTCAATAGCTAATATATATGTATCCATTAGTTTTCCTTCTCTCTAGCCATTAAATAAGCATCATCATCTTGATAATAGTTTTTGCGAATATTAATTATTTTAAAATTAAAATTTTCATATAATTTTAAAGCGGCTTTGTTTTTGGTAGCTACTTCTAAAGTTATCATTTTATTATTATCGCCTAAATCTGTTATTAAATAAGCCATTAAATTGGTGGCTATTTTTTGATGGCGATATTTTTCATCAACAACAATACTTAATATATCACATGTTTCATAAAGAATAGTTACACTTAAAAAGGCTACTATAGTATTATCTATAATATATACATAGATTTTTGATACTTCATCTTCTAACATTTTAGTAATATCAAAAATAGTTGTAAAATTAGAATGTAATAAACTTCCTAATTCATTAATTCTTTCAATGTCATTTTTATTTGCTTCTCTAATCATTTAATACCTCAATCTTTTTTATATATAATGGCTTTAAATTATGAATATTTGGTGCTTCTATTTGGGAAACAAATTTAAGCACTTTAATTATATCAACTTTATTATCCAAAATAACTTCTTTATTATAATTTTGAAATTCTTTATTAGATAGATAAAAATAGTCTTCTATTAATTTATGTTGAGCATTAAAATGGCCTATATAGACACCATTTTTATCTCTTAAACCCATATAAACTTCTTTATCTAAATTTAAAGATAAAGCTTGTAAATAAGAAATAGGTTTAACTATAATATTTTTAGTATAACCAATAATTTTAGCTATGACAATACCTATTCTAACTCCCGTAAAAGAACCAGGACCATTTATAACTATTATTTGATTTAAATCATCGATAGTTATATTATTTTTAGTAAGTAAATCTTCAAGTAAAGAAATAGTAATATCACTATGATTAGCGTTACTAACAACTTCTTGAGCTATAATATTAGTATCTTTTAAGATAGCTAAAGTTAAATCTTGATAATGGGTGTCTATATATAACGTATACATCTTCTACCTCCAAAGGCATTTATAATACGGCATTACATAATTCTTCATATTTTTCGCCATGAGGATTAAATATAAAAACGCGCGTATTTTCATCGATAACTTTAATATTAATGTCTAATCTTTCTTCAGGAAGACGGTTTTCAACTAAATCAGCCCATTCAATAATAGATACGCCTTCTTTATTAAAGTAGTCTTCTAAACCAAAATCCGAATTATCATCTAAACGATAAACATCCATATGATATAAAGGCATTTCCCCATTTAAATATTCTTTAATAATTGTAAAAGTAGGGCTTGTAATATTATCTTCTATTCCTAAAGCTTTGGCAAAGCCTTTAACAAATATCGTTTTACCACAGCCTAAATCACCATTTAAACATATAACCATTCCAGGAAATTTTTCACTTTCAATATTTTCTGCGATATTTAAAGTATCTTCAATACATTTTGATTGAATCTTATAATTCATTATAAATCACCTAGAACTATTATAGCAAAGCTTTAGAATTAACTTCAAGTCATTTAAAGTAATTTGACATATTTTTTTCTAAAAATTTAAAAAACTACTTAAAGTAGCTTTTAAAGACTAAATAAATTATCAATGATTATTTTACGAGAGCCATCTTCTTTTAAGTAATATTCATAAACTGTTGAATCATAATATGTTTTATGTTCAATTACTTTGAATACGGCTTGATAACCAACTAAGCCTGTATTTTCAACATTATATACAGGATTAAATTGAGGTGGTAATACTTCAATTTTAGCAGCAGTTTTAATATTAGCCATTTCATTAACTAATTTTTTATATTCAGCGACTGTTAAATCATTAACAATATTAACATAATTAGAATTTAAGTAATCATCTTTACTTACGGCACAATTACCTTTTATGGTATAAATAAACGGAAACATAGATGAATGATTTAGAGAACCATACAAACATTGATTATTAGTACTTTGGGTATTAGAAGAACTATTTTGATTTACAACTGGTGTAGATTCATTATTGTTATTATTATTTGGTTTAGTTGTTGAATCTACTAATTGATTGTTAGTTCCTTGATTGTTTTCATTAGTATCCCCGATTACATTATTATTTTCATCTTGATTGTTTTCTGAATTTTTAGCAAGTACTTTAAAAGTATTAACATAACTTTTTTGAGTTTTACCACAATCTAAATTAACTTGAAGAGTATAGTTTTCTTCATCAAGCTTTAAGACAGAAGCATAACTATTTTCTAAACTACAAGGTTTATTATTTTCATCTTTTAATTTACCAATAAGTTTGGCATCTTGCATATCTTTTAAAGTTATTTTTTTAGAAGTATTAATTTCTTTTGGTAAATTTTCTTCCGTAAAATATTTTGTAGCTACTTCTTTCATTGTTTCAAAATTTTTAGTAATCTTATTTTTATTGTTAGTAAATAGTGATATTATCCATATAACAATAAAGACAACAATTAATAAAATAAGAAACTTAATCAATATTTTTTTAAAGTCAATTTTAAGTCCTTTTTGTTTTTCTTCATACATTTTAAAATCCCCCTTAAACCAAATATTCCTTTGGTTTTGTGGTATATAATACCATAATTGGGGGATTTTGTCAAGTTAACTAGCGAGTTTTGTTAATCTTTAATTAAAATGTTACCGATATTCATTAGTTAAAATGTTACTGAACATATGTAGTATAATATATC
>CANQOE010000137.1 GCA_947625315.1 uncultured Bacilli bacterium
ATAAAGTCTCCAGTATAACATATCGCTCCATCTTTGGTATTGACAACATACATCACGGCATCAGGACAACTATGGGAAACAGATATCGGAAAGACACTGATAGGGCCAAAATTAAGTTTTTTATGGGGTTTAATTTCTATAATATTAGCTTCATTAACCCCAGATTCTAATAAAACATATTTAGTAAATTTGGTAGCATATACTTTAATATTAGGAATATCTTTAAGTAAATCCGCGGTAGCTCCCATATTTTCATAATGGCCATGAGTTATAAATAAACCTTTAATTCTTTTTTGGTTTTTAACTAAATAAGAAAAATCGGGAATAATATAATCAATTCCTAACATATTTCCACTGGCATATTTAAGACCACAGTCAAAAATAAATAAATCTTTATCTATTTCGATACAGTACATATTTTTACCATTTTCGTCTAAACCCCCTAAACTAAAAATTTTAATTTTACTCATAATAATCAACTCCATTTCTATAAATAAAAAAAGTTTTTCAGCTACAAACAATTATACCAAAAAACTTTAAATAATACAAGTATTTTTTAGATCTTGCTCATATCAAAGAATAAATTAAAAGAAAATAAATAATAATAAAAATATAAAGATTAAAATTATAATATGAGCAAGATTTATTTGATTATAGCATCGTATTATACTTTTTTCAATACTTTTGTGATTATTTATTTTATTATATAGTACTTTTATAGTAAACTATTGAATTATTTAATTAAAAAGCGATAATGTATTTATAGAAATAAGGGATAGATATGAATAAAAATTTAACTATAGTTGAGATAAGAATTAAATTTTTAAGAGATTTAAAAGGATTAACCCAAACAGAAGTTGCTAATAAATTAAATGTTAGTCAAGCTTTAGTTAATAGTTGGGAAAATGGCTATCAAAATATATCACTTAAACAATTAGTAAAATTAGCATATTTTTATCAAACACCAGTAGATTATATTCTTGGATTAATTCCCAAAATAGATAATATTAAATATCATTTAAAAGATAATTTAGATTTAAAATTTTTAGGTAAACAAATTAAAAAGATACGCAAAATTGAAGGTTTAAATCAAACCCAATTTGCTCAAGCAATAAAAACTAAAAGAGCCAATATTAGTTATTATGAAAATGGGCGAATTACGATGTCTAGTGCTGATTTAAAAGATATTTGTGATACATTTGGTTATAGTGCTGATTGGTGTTTAGGAAATACTTCTAAATATATTAGAAGAGAAAAAAGAATTAAAATAAAAGAAAGCGAATATAAAACTATTTAACTACTTAAACTTTTTCTTGCATCTAGGCTAATTTTATAGTATGATAAGTCTAGGAGTGTTAGTTTACTTATGTTCTACCATTTAAGATTTTTCATTTCTACTTTTTCTCCTTCTAAGGGGGTTTTGTAGAAAGGAGGATTTTTTATGGTCAATGATGTGTTGAATAACATAACGTTGATAATTTTGGCCTTATTAGGTCAAAAAAAAGGACATATAACTTTTATCAATAAGATAGAAGTTAATGTCTATTTCCATAAAAAGTAGACATGTTAGCTAAACTAACACTCCACATATTCATAATAACATATTTTAAGAATAATTACTAGTATTTTAATTATTCTTTTTTTTAATATTATAGTCCCCCACCACTACCAAAGGAATCTAATTCTTCTTGAGTAACAACAACATTTATACGTAATCTTCTATTTCCGCATATGAATAAAGCTTCACCTTGGTTATAATATTTTATACTATCTTTTTCACTTTCATTTAAATCAATTAATTTAGCTAAGTCATCAACAGCTTGTTTTCTTAAGCCCATTACTAAATAATAAGCAGCATTATCAAATATAGCTTTACCATGAACAATCATATTAGGGGCTGCAAAGTCCGTTGGTTGTTGGGTAATAATAATTGTTCCTGTATTGTATTTACGACTTCTTCTTTGAATTTGGGCTAAAAATTCAGCTCCAAGTTCATTACGCGAAGAAAGTAAAACGTGAGCTTCATCAACCATCATTACGGTATTAATACTTTTATCTAAACATAAACCCCAAGCATATTTTAAAATATTAAAGAATAAAGCATTTTTGATATTTTCATCAGAATTCATTAACTCTTTAATATTAAAGACAATGAAGTCGGTATTAATTTGCAGAGTAGTATGACCAGTAAAATAATAACGCAATTCTTTAGTTAATGGTCTAATTTTTAATTCTAGTCTTTCAATTACATCTCTTTCGCGAGTTTGTTCATTCATAGCAAGCATTCGGCCTTTAATGGTCGCATAAACATCATCAAAAGTTGGATAATCATTACTACCAATAGTTGTAAAATCGGTATCAAAATCAATTTTATAACGTTTATAAGTATCTTGAACTATTTCACTAAACATTGTTAAAACGTCTTCTTCAATATCGGGATATAAATATTTCATAAAGGCTTTTAATTGTTGTAAAGTTCTCGTTAAAATAGTGTAGCCTAAACCTTGAGATATTTCTTCTTCATCGGCATCGACGACAACTTCTAAAGGATTAACCATTCCAAAACTGCCACCTTTACCTAAATCAAGAAAATCACCACCTAAGCCTTTAGTCATTTCTTCTAATTCACCTTCAGGGTCAATACAAACAACTTTACACCCATTGCGGATATGAGTTCGAAGAAGTAATTTAGCCGCGGTTGATTTACCAGAACCAGAGGTACCAAGTAAAATCATATTAGCATTATTACGAT
>CANQOE010000138.1 GCA_947625315.1 uncultured Bacilli bacterium
AGAGGAACAGTATGTGAAGTGTATATCGGATTATTAAAGGATAAAATACTTGCCGATAACAAATTACAAGAAGGAGAGCCAGATTTTAGTAAAACAACATGTAATAATGAAATAGCTATAGCAAACACTTCAAACACAAATCAAGTTAAATGTGCAGATGAAACTCAAAATGGGGTATATAAATCTGAAGATGATTATGGAACAACCTATTATTATCGAGGAAGTGTCAATAACAATTGGGTAAAGTTTGGAAAAAATAGTGAAGGACAAGACATCTGGTGGCGAATAATAAGAATAAATGGCAATGGAACAATAAGATTAATCTATGCTGGAATAGGGAAAGCAGAAGATGTAGACCCTAACTATAAGAATGATACTTTAAAAGGATATTATATGAAAGGTTTTGGAATAAACTATGGAAATGATGCATTTAATGATTTATTCGGCTACAATTCTTATGCAGGATATATGTATACAACCGGACTAACAAATGGAAATGAAAATAGTAGTAACGCCAAAACTATTATAGATCAATGGTATAATGTAAACTTAAGTGAAGAAAGCCATCTTATAGATGGAGCAACAGGCTTCTGTGGAGATAGAAAGATAATTGAAACAGGCACAAATTTTGGAGCATATGGTAGATTGGTATTAAACAAACAACCAAGTTATATATGCCCAGATAAAATAAATGATTTATATACAACACCATTAGATACAAATAATGGAAATAAAAAATTACAATATCCAGTAGGAATGATAACAGCAGATGAAGTAGCTTATGCCGGAGGTGCGTGGATCGAAAATAACTATGGATATTGGTTAACCACCGATGAATCTTACTGGACTATTTCACCTTTCGACTTCACCAATGGTTGGCCGAGCGTGTTTATCGTTGGTTTCAACGGCATGCTAGGCTACGGCGTAGTCGGAGTCACTAATGGTTTGCGCCCTGTCATCAATCTGAAGGCTGATACACAAATTACTTCAGGTGATGGCACAATTGATGAACCTTATATAGTAAAGACAGACATATAATGAAATTTAGAAAGATAGTATTTTTAAATAGTCTTTTGTAAGCAAATTTTCAAAATTTAATTCACAGTAATGTAATAATAAAAAAATATCTTGATTGTTTAAATTAAATCAGATATTTTTTTAATTTAATTGCTATTGTTAGAAATTAAATAGTAAGATATTTTAATAATCTAAATAGTGTGTTATAATATTTGTAGGAGTGGTTTTGATGTTTGAAAATTATGTTTATGATGTTGAAGTAATTAATAATGCTTATGTACTAAATAAATATATTTGTTATTTAGCAAGAGTAGATAAACAAACTATTCGCAAATACTATTTAATTGATAGTGAGGAAGTTGAGGATTTACCTTCAAAAATTAGAGATTTAAAAAAAGAAGGTTATTTAAGTTCTAGTCAATATTTTCCTGAAAATTTTGAAGGTGTATTAAATATTAGTTTAAAAAATGCAGTTAAATTATTTCTTTTAAGAAATAAAGTTAAATTGCTATTTAAAATTTTTGTTGAAGTAGTAAAGAAAGATAATATTTATTTAAAGACTTATATTAATTATATTAATTTAAATAATGGTTATGAATATATTGAAGATATGGGAATTTTGGGACCATTTAGTGAAGAATTAGTTTCTGAATTAGAGAAAAAGGGTTATAAATATGGTAAAGTTTTAAATAATATGTCTTTAAATAGAAAGAAAAAAAATTAGTTTTATTTATAATATTTTTGATTTTCTAAAATATCATCATCGGTAGGTATTGCTGATAAAAAATTATTAAGTTCAGTTATAAAATTAGTTAGAGGAACGTGGAAAGAACCAGTAGCCCAACCAATAATACTATTAGGACTAATATGCTCAATTCCTTTTAATTTTTTAATCATTTCTAAGTTACATATCTTAGGAATAAAATAGGTAACATAAACTTCATTTTGCTCATCTTTGGTTATTTCAAGAGTAGTGGCATGGCCTAGATCGCGTAACATCATAAGTACTTGGTTATTAGATACTGATAAAATAAAAGAAAAACCGGCTTTTAAATTAGGCGGGATATTATCATAAATTAAACGAGCTAAAGGAGTATCCATTCCTGATAATTTAATTTGAGGTTCTTTTTGAGCTGTAGGAGGAAGAGATTCATATAAATATTCGGTATTTGTTAAAATGCTGTGGTAAATATGAAGTAATTCATTAATTGTTTTACATTCTTTTAAAATAGTTGTTATATCACTATCAACATAATAAGCTACACAATTACTATTTACAGTATCAATTAGAGTTTTACTAATATCAGAATAATTGTTAATAAAGAATTCTTGAACAGAATTTTGAAAACTAAAATTAACAATTTTTTCATTTAATTTTTCAAAAAAATTAAGTATGTAATCTTTAGAAATAAGGGGATAAAGATTATACATAATTAGAAAGTCATCTTTTAAAATTTCAGTATAACTTTTTAGTTTATCTATGTATTTTATTTTAGAATAATCAGTATATTCATCTTCTACATTAGGTGCAGCTTTTGCAAGAGTTTCTTTTACATGAATATTTATTTTTAAAAATAAAGTTAATTTTTCTAATTCATTCATAGTTAACTAACATTCCTTTCTATCGTCCTTTCAGTCCTCTGAAAGGCACAAATTGAATTGAAAAAAATTTAT
>CANQOE010000139.1 GCA_947625315.1 uncultured Bacilli bacterium
GCTATTTCATTATTACATGTTGTTTTACTAAAATCTGGTTCTCCTTCTTGTAATTTGTTATCGGCAAGTATTTTATCCTTTAATAATCCGATATACACTTCACATACTGTTCCTCTTTTTTTAGCACTATCTGTTATTTTTATTTTTTTATTTTCTATGGTTATTTTTATTTCATTTTCTACTTTATTTCCTTCTTTTCTTGTACATGTTTGACTTACTATTCCGTAGTTTTCTGGTATTTCATAATCCTCAAATATGTATTCACTATTTTCTATTGTTCCACTACTTTTAATTGTTGTCTGTACATTATCTTTAGTTATATTTAAAGTCCACCATGGTTTATTTATTACTTTCGTATTTATTATAGGTATTACTTGCGTTGTTTGATATTTAGCACTGCTTGTTTTAAAATATATTGCACTTACTATAAAGGTTATCATAAATAATATTACTAAATTTCTTATTAATTTTGGTTTCTTTAATGTTTCAAATTTTATTCCTTTATCTTTCACTTATTATCTTCCTTCCCAGTTTATATATTAATTATAAACTTGAGAATATTAAAAGTCAATAAAAATAACACAATTTATTACATAAGAATGCGTTTTTAGATAATAAATGAGAAAATATATTTGGTGAAGAGTAATGAATATTGGTTTAAAACTAAAAGAATTAAGAATAGCAAATAATTTAACGCAAGAAGAGTTAGCAAATTTAATTAATATATCTAGAATTCAATATAATCAATACGAAAATAATTATGTCAATATTCCTATTAAACACTTAATTAATATTAGTAATTTTTACGATGTTTCTTTAGATTACCTTTTTAATTTTACAAATATAAAACAATATGATAATTTAAAAAAAGAAATAGATAAAATTAAAGCTGGAGAAAGATTAAAAAATTGGCGTAAAAAAAATAAATTAACGCAAGTTAAATTAGCCAGTATTTTAAATACAACTTTTTCTTCTATTGCTTTTAATGAAAAAGGCCGCAATATAATCGCTACCCCATTTTTATATACAATCTGTTATAAATATAAAGTAAGTGCCGAATATTTATTAGGAAGAATTGACAACCCTAAATATTACAATTAAATTATTTTTCAGCTTATGCTTTTTTTACATAAAAAAAAATGTCATTTCTGACATCTTTATTAAGCAAGTTCTACTTCTGCTCCAGCTTCTTCTAATTGAGTTTTTAAAGTATCGGCTTCTTCTGCTGGAATATTTTCTTTTAAGTTACCACCATTATCAGCGATAGCTTTAGCTTCAACTAAGCCTAAACCAGTTACTTCTTTAATAATTTTAATAACTGCAATCTTATTTCCTCCAGCATTCTTTAATACTACTGTTTTAGTAGAAGGTCCTTCTTCTACAGCTCCTTGAGTTGGAGCAGCTGCTACTGCAACAGCACTTGGATCAACTCCAAATTCTTCTTTCATTGCATCAACTAATTCTTTAACTTCAAGAATAGTCATTTCTTTTAATGCACTAATAAATTCATCTCTTGTTAATTTTGCCATTTTATATCATTCCTTTCTAATTTTCTAATTTTTTGGCATACAAGTCTAAACCAATTGCTAAAGATCTTACATGTTCTAACATACCACCTGCAAGCATTGTAAGTAATCCTTCCAGTGATGGAATAGAAGCATATTCTTTAAGTTCCGCTAATTCGGCTTTTTTGCCATTAATAATTCCAACGCGAATATTTAATTTTTCGTGTTCCTTAGCAAACTTATAGATTACTTTAATTGGTTCAAGTAAATCACTACCAAACATTACAGCGTTTGGTCCTTCTAAGAAACCATCTAAGTCAATTTTAAGGTCATCTAAAGCTCTTTTTAATAATGTATTTTTATAAACCTTAACTTCCCCAGTAGCTTCTCTTAATTTTCTTCTTAGTTCACTAACTTCACTAACTGTTAAACCTTGATATTCAAATAATACTACAGATTCACTATTTTTAAGCTTTTCTGTTATTTCTTTAACAATTGCTTTTTTAGTGTCTAATATTTTGCTACTTGCCATATTTTCCTCCTTATATATTTTAAAAAAGCATCCTAATTAGGAAGCTTTAAAGATTTTATCTTTTCTACTCCCCTCGGTAGGATATTAAGGATTTTATCCTCCTACTGTCTTTGGTTCGCTTTTTTAATTACTTATATTATATAACAAAAACTTTTAAATGTCAAAAGAATTTTTATCAATTTTAATACCAGGACCCATTGTACTAGTAATAGTTATATTTTTAATAAATACACCTTTTACACTACTAGGTTTACTTTGAGCAATAGTTCTAACAACATAACTTAAGTTTTCTTTTAGTTTTGCTTCATCAAATGAAGCTTTACCAATAATTGTATGAATATTTCCAAAAGTATCATTTTTATAAGCAATCATACCTTTATTAATATCACTAACAGCTTTAGCAACATCTATAGTAACTGTTCCAGTTTTAGGGTTAGGCATTAAACCTTTAGGGCCTAAAACTTTACCAATTTTACCTAACTCAGGCATCATACTAGGAGTTGCTACAATGACATCAAAATCAAACCAATTTTCTTTAGCAATTTTTTCAATCATTTCTTTGCCACCGACATA
>CANQOE010000140.1 GCA_947625315.1 uncultured Bacilli bacterium
CTGAGCTACAATCCCATTCCTAAAAAAATTGGTGTCCCCTTAGGGATTCGAACCCTAGACCCACTGATTAAGAGTCAGTTGCTCTACCAGCTGAGCTAAGGAGACATCTCTTTAAACACTTCTTAATTATATCATATTTATTTTAAAAGACAAGTCTTTTTTGTATTTTTTTTAAGTTATTAATAAAAATTAGAGGAAATTACCCAAAAACCCCTTAATTATGGGCATTTCCATCGACTTGTAAAATAACTCCGGTAATATAACTAGCCATATCACTAGCTAAAAAGAGAAAAGCATTAGCAATATCTTGAGGTTCACCAATTCGACCTAAAGGAATGGTGGCCACTAAAGGTTTAATCATCTCTTCAGGTAAAGAAGCTACCATATCAGTTTTAATAATACCCGGAGCTACAGCATTAACTCTAATATTAAAAGGCGCTAATTCGCGAGCTAAAGATTTAGTTAAACCATTAACAGCAAATTTAGAGGCCGGATAACCTACCCCACTTGGTTGACCATAAATACTTACCATACTACTTGTATTTAAGATTACTCCTCCATTTTGCTCTTTCATAATAGGCACAACTTCTTTACACATATTAAACATACCCGTTACATTAATATCCATTATTTTTTGAAAATCTTCTAAAGAAGTATCTTCAATTTTTTTGTTGGCACTAATACCAGCATTATTGATTAAAACATCAATATGACCATATTTTTCTTTTATTTTAGTTATTACTTCTCTAACTTCATTAGAATTACATAAATTAGGATAATAACCTTCAACTTCGATATTTTCTGCTTGTAATTTACTTAGAGCTTGCTTAACAGTTTCTTCTTTAGAACCAAATAAAACTACTTGAGCTTTATTCTTGGCAAATAATTTTACTGTTTCTAAACCAATTCCTCTAGTTCCCCCAGTAACTAAAACTACTTTTCCTGCAAAATCCATAACTTCCACCTCTTTAACCAAATCTAATTATATCAAATACGGTAACATAGATCATTAAAGCAATAAGTAAGAAGAAGAAAACAGTATGACAAATATTTTCAAACTTCGCATTTATAGGACTTCCTTTAATTTTTTCAATGATTAAGAATAAAATATGACCTCCATCAAATGCTGGTATAGGTAAGATATTAATTAAACCAACATTAATACTTAAGAAAGCAATTAAATAGATTAAAGAAGAAGCTCCCACTTTAAGACTTTGACCAACAACTTGATAAATACCAACTGGACCAGATAAACTACTTAAAGAAATTTTACCGGTAAATAAATTAACAACTGTAATCCACATAGAACTAATTAAACTATAAAATTTAACAAAAGCAAATTTTATTGTATTTAAGAATCCTTTTTCAACTCTTTGTTCAATTTGAATACCATAAACAGTTTGTTCTTGGTCATCTACTTTAATAGTTTGCGGTTTAATATTAAATGTTTCAACACTATTATCTTCGTGTTTAACTGTAAAATCATAAGCCCCATCTTTATCTTTTAAATAAAGTCTAATTTGGGCTTGATCCCAACTAAATACTTTACGATTATTAATAGCTAAAATGATATCATTATCTTTAACGCCCGCGATAGCTGCTGCACTACCCTCTTCAACATGAGAAATGCGTGGAGTTACATCTTGAGCTCCAAAAATTAAACCCCAAACAAAGAGAATAACAATAGCTAAAACAAAGTTGTTAAATACGCCAGCACCTAATATTAAAAGTCGTTGCCACCATTTTTTATTGCACATAAATTTTTCTTTAGGAATTTTATTAGTATCATCATCTTCATATACTTCGCCGGCCATAGATACAAAGCCCCCAATAGGAAGAGCCCGAATATTATAATCTATGCCATCTTTACCTTTATGCGTATGAATAATGGGACCCATGCCAATTGAAAACTCATGAATGTAAACGCCATTTACTTTAGCCATTATAAAATGCCCAAATTCATGAACTAAAATAATTAATCCTAAAATAAATATTAATAATATTAATGTTATAAACCACATAATTAATTCCTCCTTATATTATATTAAATAACCCATAAAATATTAAAAAGCCTAACATAACCGCGATAGGACTATCAAGTCTATCAAGAATGCCTCCATGGCCCGGGATAATATTACTAAAATCTTTAAGGTTATTTTCTCTTTTAATTTTACTAAATATTAAATCGCCTAACTGCCCAATTATAGATAAACAAAGAAAAGCAATAACAACTTTTATATTTAATGGCTTAATTAAAAATTGATAGAATAACGAACAGATAAGAACACTAAAGAAAGTACCACAGATAGCTCCTTCAACAGTTTTATTAGGGCTAACATGTTTTATTAGTTTATGACGTCCCAATAACTTACCGCCAAATAAAGCAAAAGTATCGGTAAGAATGGAAACTAAAATAATATTAAAGAAAAGTTTTATATCTAAAGACCTAAGTAAAATCATAGCATTAAAAGAAACTCCTAAAAGTAAAGTGGAAGCAATCATAAACATGGCATCATTAATATTATAATCATTATAAAATAATGTTAAACTAAGAAGAGCTAATATTAATAAAGCAAGTCCCCGATAAGTA
>CANQOE010000141.1 GCA_947625315.1 uncultured Bacilli bacterium
TCTGCACTCCCTTTATATATTTATAATAACATAAAATACTTTTTAAAACAAGTTAATTATTTTCTTTAAATAAACATTTAGCTGTTCTAAGCATTTGGGCAGTGTAACCATATTCATTATCATACCAAGCAATAACTTGAATTAAGTTAGAAGATACACTAATTAAATTAGCATCGACTAAAGCTCCTAATTTTTTACCAATTATATCACTTGACACAATAGGATCATTAGTTATTTTTAAAGTTTCATTTTGATTGTTAAAAAATAATTGATTTATTTCTTCAACAGTAGCAGAACGATTTAAATTACAAGTTAATTCAATCATGGAACCATCAAGAGTAGGTACGCGATAAGCTCCTCCTTGTAATTTACCTTCTAAAGAAGGGATTACTTTACCAATGGCGCTTGCAGCACCCGTTGAGGTAGGTACAATATTGGCGGCACAAGCTCGACCTCGGCGAGATGCAATACCTTTTTTATGGGAGATATCTAAAGTTGCTTGGTCATTAGTATAAGCATGAATGGTAGATGCATAACCATTAACAATACCAAAGTTTTTTTCAATTAAATTAACTACAGGAGCTAAACAATTAGTGGTACAAGAGGCGGCACTTACAACATCTTCTTGACCATCTAAAATAGATTCATTAACATTATAAACAACGGTTTTAACATTGGCACTTTTACTTGGAGCCGAGATTAAAACTTTTTTAGCACCCGCTTCAATATGTTTATGAGCATCTTCATAAGAAGTAAATTTACCAGTACATTCTAAAACTAAATCAATATTTAATTCTTGCCATGGTAAATTTAGAGGGTCTTTTTCATTAAATACCCTAATCTTTTTCTTATCACTGATAATAATATTTTCATTATCACTACTTATTAAATCTTCATGAAAAGAATGATGGGTTGTATCATATTTTAATAAATACGCCAAAGATGGGGCATCACTCAAATCATTGATGGCAATAATATCAAAATCCGTACCTGTTACTATTTGTCTTAAAGCAAGACGTCCAATTCGACCAAAACCATTAATAGCTACTCTAATCATTATACTCTCCTCCTATAAATTCTCTTAGCATACTATTTTGACTGACATATTCACTACTTATGGGATAAAAACTAGCTAAAAATTTAATTAACCGCCGGGCTTCTTCATAATAAGGTGAAGAATTACTTACCGAATATAATATTGGTTCAATATAAACTTTTAGAACTCCTATTTCATAAGGTAAAGCAGTATTAATTACCCAATTAGCTTGATGGGTATAAGGGAAGATATATTTTTCTTCACCAGAACGAACACTACGCCAACCTTTTAGAGTTACATCAAATGATTTACCCCGGGTTCTTTTATCCCTTATTATTCTTCTAATTAATCGTAAATCAATTGTCGATATATAATTATGACGATCTATATTTAAAGGAATAAAAGGACTTAAATAAATTTTATATTTATATTCTTGAGGAATATAGGGAGTTAGTTCATCATTTAGAGAATGTAAACCTTCCATTAATAAAATACTATTATCTTCTAATTTTAAATGATTATTCGATAATTCTTTTTTACCAGTAATAAAATTAAAAGTTGGGGTAATTATTTCTTCCCCTTTTAATAAAGCTAATAAATCATGATTTAAAGCTTCAATATCTAAAGCTTGTAAACATTCATAATCATATTCCCCATATTCATCTTTAGGATTATTAACTCTATCTACAAAATAATCATCAGTAGATATACATATTGGTTTATAACCGATAGAACGTAAGTAAGAAGATAAAATACGCGTAGTAGTTGTTTTACCACTGCTCGAAGGTCCGGCGATCATTACAAATTTTATTTGGGAATTTTTAACTATTTCTTCACTAACTTTTCTAATTTGATCATTATAATGTAATTCACAAGATTCAATAAAACCTTTAATTTTAGAATCATTAACTAATTTGTTTAAATCGGCTAGATAGGGTGTATTTAATTTCTTTAACCATTCTTGAGCTTCATAAAAAGTATTAATTATTTCTTGATGATGAACATACTCAGGAATTTTACCTTTACTTAAATAAGAAGGATATAAAATAATAAGCCGATTATTACCTAAATATTTTAAAGTAAATTTATTTAAACATTTAGTACTCATGGGTAAATTAACATAAAAGTAATTTAAGTATTTATCTAGTTTATAAATAGTTATAATATTATCACAAGTACTAATATTTAAAGCTTTTTCGGGAGTATTTGTTTCATAATAATATTTAGAAGCATCACTTTTTAAAACATTGTATTTAATAAAAGGTAAATCTGCATCAATTAAACGAGCCATTTCTTGTTTAATTAAACTAATATCATTTTCATCAATTATTTTAGAAGTTTTTATTTCACTTAACATACCACCCGGTACACTATGTAAAAAAATTACTTCACTATTCTTTAAGGTATTTTTTAAAGCTACTTCTAAGATAAATTTAATACCCGCTTTATACATTTTAGTGCCTTCTAAGCTATTTATATCAAAAAATTCAATAGTTTCATTAGTAGTTACTTTATCATTTA
>CANQOE010000142.1 GCA_947625315.1 uncultured Bacilli bacterium
GATAAATAAGCATAACTTAAACCAATTATTCCCCCGATAAAGATTATTAATAGAGCTATTAATAGAATTTTCTTTCTATTTAATAACCCCCCCCCCTATACGATTTACTTGACTTTTCATTCTATTTTCTACTCCTTTGCTATTATTAATTTACCACATTTTTTAGTTTTATTCAATAAGTTAGTATTTATTTTACATATTTTTATTTAATTGTAATTTAAAAAAGAAGTATTAAATATTTGAAATACTTCCTAATTATTATTTAAAGTAGGATAACCATCATTTGATAAATACCAAGTTGATAATGTTATTTCTTCTCCTTCTTTTATTACCCCATTTGTTTTTAATTCATTATTTATAGAAGTTAAATCTATACTTTCTAAATTATCATTTAATTGATTTACTAATTTTACTGATTTCATATCTTCTTCTTTCATTGGTGTTCCTATATTAATGTTGGTTCCTTCTAAACCTTCTTTAAAATATATGTTGGATATATATTTATTTATATTGACATCTGTATTAATTGACCCTATACTCCGTATTAAAGTTGGAGAAATAGTTATTTGTTTGTTATTGATTACTTCTCCTAAATTATAAACATTATTAATTGTTAATTTTGAGTTTTCTTCTTCACTAACTCCAAATATTCCCCCATAAGCAGCATAATTTCCTGTATTTCCTGTTCTTTCTATTTTACCTGTATTATAAGAATTTATAATATTTACATCAACATTTGCAGCACCTTGAATTCCCCCTGCATAATTATTGCTTACTAATTCATTACCATTAATTATATTTCCTGTATTATAGGAATTTATAACATATGACTTTACATTTGTATTTAATAAATTATGACCTATTATTCCACCCATAATTGCCCAATATTCAGAATTTTTATATTTAATAGAAGAATTTATTTCACCAGTATTATAGCATCTATCGATTATTAAATTTGAGTGATAATTATATCCTACTATTCCTCCAGTATAATTACCATTTAAAACATTTCCTGTGTTATATGAATTTCTGATTATGATATATTCTCCATCAGTGGCAAAACTTCCTATTAAACCTCCTACATCTTGATCATAATATGTGTCATATTCTAATTTTTCATTTTTTATTTCGCCTGTATTATAACAATTTTCAATAAATGTAGAAGCAGAACTATTTCCTATTAACCCTCCCGTAGAACTATAGCTTATTTGATTATTATAAACATTTCCTGAATTATGTGAATTTTTAATAGTTATACTTTCTGCTTCCGGTATAACTCCCCCAATTAATCCACCTATACCAAAAGTTAAATCAGATATATTACTTCTAGAAATTGAAGCTATATTATAACAATTATCGATTAAAGTTTCCGATAAATGAGCCACAGCTCCAATAAGTCCTCCTGTAGCAATGCCATTAGTTACTGTTCCTGCATTAACACATTTTATTAAATTTACCTTATTAAATGTGGCCCCAACAATACCTCCAATAGCAGTTACAGTTCCTTTATCCATCACACTTGTATAATTGTAAATATTTTCTATAGTACTATTATTTAGTCTTCCTGTTAATGCTCCTATATCTGCTACAACTGTTGTTTTAACTTCCCCACTTATTGTTAAATCTTTTACGCTTCCATTTTCTATATATCCAAATAATCCTACAGCATTATATTCTATTGTGTTGTTTATATATATATTGGATAGTTTATTATTGTTTCCTTCAAAATTTCCTTTAAAGTGATTTCCTTCATTTCCTATTGGAGTAAAGCCATTTCCAGTTGTTAAACTTGTTTTTAAAGTTTCATCTCTTGTTTTATAATCGTTTATGTTTTGAAAATCTAAATCTCTGGTTAGTTTGAAATATTCTGCTTCATATGAAGTTCCATAGTTTGTTTTATTACTTAAGGTTACTAAATCATCGATATATTGAATTTGGTAAGGATTATCAATCGTTCCTTCTCCATAATAATTTCCTCCAATATTGCATATATCTTGGTTGACACCTTTTACACAGATTATCTTCTTTCCTTCATCTTCTAAACTTATTTCATTGTTTTCTAATGGATTATAATTATTACATTTATTTGTTCTTCCTATACAATATTGTAAGTTATTTGTTTCTTTTGTTGTTATTGTCGCTTTATTATCTTCTATTTCTATTCTGATATCACTTTCCTTAGGTTTTATTTCTGGGTTTACTTCTACTTTTATTTTATTTTGATAACTTTTATTTCCTACTTGCTCATTTGTTGCATTATATTCTACCCATTCTTTTAATTCAAATTCTTTGATTTCATTTTCTTTTAGTGTTCCAGTATATAATTCTGTTTCTCCTTCTTTTAATGTCTTTATTATATAATCAAAGGTTCCTTCACTTTTTAGACTTGCTCTTATATATTGATCTTCTATTTTGTTTTTTATATTTTCTATACTTTCTAAACTTATTTTATAATTCTCTTTTGTTTTACAGGTGTTTCTTATTCTAAACTTATACCCTTTGTTTTCTATTCCTTCGATATCACTTACTGGTACGGC